>SKOF01000344.1 GCA_007120155.1 Thioalkalivibrio sp.
AGAAGCCGGCTATGAGCACCACCCAGACCCCCCAGATATCGAACCACGCCCGGGCTGTCTCCAGGCGCTCGCCGTAGCCGGCCGACACCACCCACGGCTCCACAAGCCCGAAGGCCAGCCATCCGATCAGGTAGCCCAGCACGCCCCCGAGCACGGAAAACACGGTGGTGATGAAGGCCAGCCGTACGCTTCGATCCGGACGGGCGGCGGCCATGGGGGCGAGCATCACGTCGGGCGGCACCGGGAAGAAGGAGGATTCCGCAAACGACAGGGCCGCCAGATAGCGGGGCGCGTGCCGATGACGCGACCACTGCATGACCCGGTCGTACAGTGGTTCGAACAGTTTCATCTGGACGTTCCCGGCAGCATCGGCACGAAACTCACCGACTCCAGATACTGTTGTTCATACACATCCGACTGCCGTGTGATCCGTACCAGGGCCTGACTGCCCGCGTCCCCGCCCACAGGAGCCACCAGCACACCGCCCGGCGCCAGCTGTTGAAGCAGTGCCTCCGGCACTTCCCGGGGCGCGGCGGTCAGCATGATGGCATCGAAGGGGGCCTGCTCGGGCCAGCCACAGATCCCGTCGCTGTGCCTGAGACTCACATTCCGGATGCGCAGGTTGCTGCAGACTTCCCGCGCCTGGTGCTGCAACCCGTGAATGCGCTCCACGCTATACACCCGTTCCACCAGCTGAGCCAGCACGGCCGCCTGGTATCCGGAACCGGTGCCCACCTCCAGGACCTTTCTGCGCGCCCCGCCCTCAAGCACGGCCTCGGTCATGCGCGCCACCACGTAGGGCTGCGAGATGGTCTGCCCGAAGCCGATGGGCAGCGCCGTGTTCTCGTAGGCGCGGCTGGCCAGGGCCTCATCCACGAACAGGTGCCGCGGCGTGTTCGCAATCACGTCGAGCACGCGCCGATTGCGTATGCCGGCCTCTTCCAGCTGGCGTACCAGACGGTCGCGCGTACGCTGGGATGTCATGCCGATGCCGGTCGTGTGCGTGCTGTTCACTCACCGCCCCCTTCCGAGAGCCAGTTGGCGACCGTGTCAATGGCATCATAGCGGGTCAGATCCACCTGAATGGGCGTGACCGACACGAACCCGGAGCGCACGGCGTGAAAATCCGTGCCGGGCCCGCTGTCCTGCTCCGGGCCCGCCGGACCGACCCAGTAGATCGGTCTCCCGCGCGGATCGTGGCTCCGGACCACCGGCTCCGACTTGTGCCGATGGCCCAGGCGCGTTGCCTGAAACCCGCGGATCTCGTTCCAGGGCAGGTGCGGCACGTTGACATTGAGAATGGTGTTGGCCGGCAGGGGCATGTGGCCCAGGCGGCGCAGCAGGTCCAGTACCCCCCGGGCCGCGGAATCGTAGTGCTTCCCCTCATGGCTGTTGAGGGATACGGCAATCGCCGGCAGGCCCAGAAAACGCCCCTCCATGGCGGCCGCCACCGTGCCGGAGTAAAGCACGTCATCCCCCAGGTTGGCGCCGGAATTGATGCCGGAGATCACGATGTCCGGCTCCTCCTCCAGCAGCCCGGTAATGGCCAGGTGCACACAATCCGTGGGGGTGCCGTCCACGCGTACGTCACCATTGTCCAGGCGCGTGGCCCGCAGGGGGCGCGCCAGGGTCAGGGAGTTGCTCGCTCCGCTGCGGTCCCGGTCGGGGGCCACCACGAACACCTCTGCCACGGTGCGCAGGGCCGCCGCGAGACATTGAAGTCCGGGGGCGTGCACGCCATCGTCATTGCTCAGCAGGATGCGCATCGGTGGGCGGGTTCGCGGCATGACGGGTAATATACTTGAAAGCCCGCGGTAATCGCAGACCTGTCTGTCCCCCGATACGGCCCCCTCATCCGGGTTTGCGCGTGCCAGGGACACCGCAATCTACCGGAGGCCATTCCCATGGCTCATGACACCCCGCCGGACGACGACGACACCACCCTGTTCCGTACCGCCGTCGGGCCGGTGCGACGCCTGCCCCAGGACCGCCATGCGGGGCGCGCCCGTGCCCCCGCGCCCCGGCCCCGCCAGTCCGAGGCCGCCGACCGCGAGGCGTTGCACGATCTGATGTCGGACCCCTTCGGCGGCACCGACGTTCAGCCCGGCGATGAACTTCAGTTCGCACGCACCGGCCTGCAACGCAGCGTCTACCGCAAGCTGCGCCGGGGCCAGTACCGTATCGGTGCGGAACTGGACCTGCACGGAATGACCACCGTCGAGGCGCGCCAGGCCCTGGCACAGTTCCTGGCCGATGCCCGGCATGCCCGCTGGCGCTGCGTGCGCATCATTCACGGCAAGGGCCTGCGTTCCTCCAATCGCGGCCCGGTCCTCAAGTCCCACGTCGCGCACTGGCTCTCCCGGCGCGACGAAGTGCTGGCCTACTGTTCGGCACGGCCCGCCGACGGCGGTACGGGCGCCGTCTACGTGCTGCTTCGGCAAAGAACATGACACCGGTCAGGTCATTCAACGGACGAAGGGGCTATGTTTGGCCACGCGAATGTGTGCCCCTGTTGGTGACCATGTCACTGAGCCGGTTGCGCCTTTCGTGTCGTAATCCAGGCTCTGTCAATCCGTAAAGCACGCTGCCAAAGGAGTCTCCCATGAAACGATTCATCGCGCTCAGTCTGCTGGCCATGGCCAGCGTTCCCGTAGCCGCCCAGGATCTCAGCCCGCAACTGCAGGCCAGCCGCGCCGCCATCCAGCAATTCGCCCAGAGCCTGCAGGGCGAGCTTCAGGCGGCCATGCAGGCCGGCGGCCCCGTCCAGGCCATCGAAATCTGCAGCGACCGCGCACCCGAGATTGCCAGCCAGGTCTCCCGGGAACGGGGGGTGGAGATCGGCCGCACCAGCCTCAAGATCCGCAATCCGAACAACCAGCCGGACGTCTGGGAACGCCAGGTCCTGGAAGAGTTTGACGCCCGTCGCGCCGCCGGCGAGAACCCGGCCCACATCGAGACACAGGCCATCTACATCCGTGGCGAAGAGAAGGAATACCGCTTCATGAAGGCAATCCCGACGGGCGAAGTCTGCCTGAACTGCCATGGAGCCCAGGTTGCCGCGCCGGTTGAGGATGCGCTCAAGCGTCTGTATCCGCGGGACGCCGCCCGGGGCTACGAGATCGGGGATCTGCGGGGCGCCTTTATAGTACGTCAGCCCATGTAGCCCCCAGAGAAGCACACTCAAGCCCAGCGAAAGAGGCCGCCGGTATCCGGCGGCCTCTTTCGTTCGGTCGGTGTTCCCGGCGTTCAGTACCCAGTCCGGCGGAAGGTGTCGGTACCGGGCCCTGCCGACGCATGGCCTCCATCATCCGCCCCGCAGCAGTCCCATGAACTCCGCCCGGGTCCGGGCGTCCTCCCGGAAGGTGCCCAGCATCATGGACGTGGTCATGGTGGCGTTCTGCTTCTCGACACCGCGCATCATCATGCACAGGTGACGCGCCTCCATGACCACCGCCACGCCGCGGGCATCCGTCACTGACTCGATGGCCTCGGCGATCTGGCGGGTGAGCGTCTCCTGGATCTGCAGGCGGCGGGAGAACATGTCCACGATCCGCGCGATCTTGGACAATCCGATGACCCGTCCCTTGGGGAGGTAGGCCACGTGACACTTGCCAAGGAAAGGCAGCAGGTGGTGCTCGCACAGGGAGTAAAACTCGATGTCCCGAACCAGCACCATCTCGTCGTTGTCGGTGTCGAACAGTGCGCCGTTGACCAGCGCCTCCAGACTCTGTTCATAACCCCGGGTCAGGTAGGCCATGGCCCGGGCCGCCCGAAGCGGCGTGCCCGTCAGTCCGTGGCGGGCCGGATCCTCCCCGATTCCCCGGATGATGAGGGTGAAATCCTCGGCCATGCGCTGCTCCGAGTCCGAAGCGGGGTAATCGTCATCCGTATGGCAATCGTGGTCAGTCATCAGATCTTTCCTTGCCCTGCCTGTACGGTCAGGGCACATCGCCGCGGTCATCTGCCGATCGCGTTCATGAATTGGTCGAGGCACCCGGCACACAACCCCACCGTCACCCCCGGCCTCCGCCTCAGGCGCCGATCATACCCGGGTCAACCCGATGACGCATAAATACGTTGCCCGCACCGGGGTCAACGCGAGCGGAGGCGGGGCGGCGTCGGCGCCGGACACGAAGAAGGCGTTCCAGAGACCCCACGCCGTCTCTCCTGACCGGGATCCCGCGCAACCCGCACTTCCATTGATCCCCGTCACTGTTGCCGGGGGCCCGCGATGACTAGGATGGCTCATTCGCCCAACATGCAGGCAAACGATAACCGCATGTCGCACAAGCAGGCATCAACAACCTCGCAGAACGGCCCCGCCGGGTACTCCGGTTTTGATGTGGTCGAGGCCATGTGGCCCCGGGATGCCCCGGCTCTGCGCAGCGTGCGTGAACCGGTTTTCGTGGAGGAACAGGGCGTCCCCCTGGAACTGGAACGCGACGGCATGGATATCGCCTGCCTGCACCTGCTGGCCCGAAGCAGCGACGGTCAGCCCGTTGGTGCCGCGCGACTGTCCCCGGACGGACGGATCGGCCGCATGGCGGTACTTCCCGCGTGGCGGGGACGCGGTGTGGGCATGGCCCTGGTCGCCGCCGCCGTGGAACTTGCAAAGGAACTCGACATGGATAAAGTGGAACTGCACGCGCAGTGCCATGCGAGCGCGTTTTATCGAAACGCCGGGTTCCGGGAGGTCGGTGAGATCTTCATGGACGCCGGCATTCCACACATCCGCATGGTACAAGGGATACTGAACCATGACCGGGACTCAAGAACCGCCTCGGACGCCGACTGAACCGTCCGGCCTCATGCGCCTGGAAGGCCTGGAGGCCATTCGGGCTTTCGTCCACGCACGCGTCGCCGATGCCCGGCGCCGCGTATGGATACTGAGTCCGGACCTCAGTCCGGTCATTTACGATGACGCCGATCTGGTGGACGCCATCTCCGGGCTGGCCCGGCGCAGCCGCCACGCGGACGTACGCATCCTCATCCAGGACCGGCGCAGCCTCCCCGCCGAAAAGCACCGGCTGGTGGATCTGGCCCTGCGCATCAGCAGCCGCATAGAGCTGCGCCGCCAGGCCCCGGACGAACCGGCACTGGAGGAATCCATGCTGCTCGTGGATACGGGCGCCTACCTGCATCAGCCCCGCGCCGGTGATCCGGTGGCCCTCGCCGACCCCAACGCCCCCCCGAGGGTTCAGACCCTGGAGGGACGCTTTCGTACCTACTGGACGCACGCGATCGTCGATCCCGAACTGCGGCGGCTGAAGATTTGATGCTGCGGTTACCCGATTCAAGGCATATTGCATCTTCATGTGAATCCTGTTCATCCTGTCTGACGATATGTCCTGTGTATGCCGCCTGAGTTCTCCAATGCTCTCCGACCCGTCGGGAGATCACCAAGCTTGAAACGCCTCACATACTCCTTCCTGTTGCTGGTCATCCTGATCCCTGGCGGTGTCCATGCGGAGACCGATGACAAGGTCCCCATCGAGATCATCGAGCTCCAGCATCGCACCGCCGATGAACTGCTGCCCCACATCGAACATCTGCTCGGCCCCCGGGACGCGCTCACCGGCACCGGCCACAGGCTCATCGTGCGCACCAGTCCGGGCCGGCTGCGCCAGGTCTGGGAGAAAGTGGAGGCACTGGATCGACCGGACCGCTGACCGCACCTTGGCGCACATGGAAGGATCGGGGCGGCAAGCGCAGCCCCTCGCGCGCGCCCGTGGGGACCCGTGTCGGCCATTGCGACATTCCCGGCAAACCGGTGCGAGACCCTGGCGGAGATCGAGGGCCAGGGCTTCTTCCAGCTACTTGACCAGGTCTGCTCGCGCCAACCTTTCGTCGGGCGCGGTTCACCCGTCATGCTGCTACAGCACCTCTTGTGCACAAGCATGTGAACTCCATCTTCCAACCGTTCATCGAGCCCGGCGGCGAACTGTCCGGCATGTTCGTACAGGAGCATGATGTCAGCGAGGCGTACGACCTGGCACAGGCACCCTGCCAGTGTGATTACGAGGCGTCTTTCCCGGTCAGATGCCTTCGCGCATAACGCGGATATACGGAGCCCGATTGAATCGTTTTATGGTTCCGGATCCATTGCTTGACCTGGTCTGCATATTCTCCCCTCCTGCCTTGACACCCCCGGGATCCCGACCATTATTCCGCGCGGAGCAGTCGGATTTTTGCGCGCTCCGGGGGATTTCCAACCTTTTGACCATTCCGGTCGAGGAGGTCGACATGCGTGCATTACACATCGGCATGATCATGGTCATCGCGGGTCTCTTTGCCGCCGCCCACGCCCAGCCCGTCAACTACCGAGCCCATCTCACGGGGGCTGAAGAGGTTGCGCCCGTGGAAACCCGGGCACGGGGCCAGGCCACTTTCCAGCTCACAAGCGACGGCATGTCCCTGCAGTACCGTCTCATGGTGGCGAACATCGAGGACGTCACCCAGGCACACATCCATCTTGCGCCCGCAGGCGCCAACGGCCCGATCGTCGCCTGGCTGTATCCCGCAACTCCGCCGGCCGTGCCGATACCCGGCCGGTCTGACGGCGTGATCGCCGCCGGTGCGATCACGTCGGCGGATCTGTTCGGGCCGCTTGCCGGACAATTGCTTGAGGATCTTCTTGACGCGATCGAGGCGGGCGAGACGTACGTGAACGTCCACACGGACGCCCATCCCGCGGGCGAGGTCCGCGGCCAGATCCGCTGATCCGAACCCGTTGCCCCCGTCGCCGCGCCCGCGGCTGCGGGGTCAACGGGCCGGGCAGGATGATCCTCCGGGTGGGGGGCATGCCCAAGCACCGTCCGTGGCATGGGTTCCGGATGGCTGGAATCCGCACGGGATCCGCTTGGATCCAGTCCTGGCGATATGGGGCCGTACGCCCTGCCCCCCACACATCTCCCCTCAGCGACCTCCCGCAGGACCCATCCGGCAGGATGCCCCATCGATCACACAAGATCAGCAAGGCCCCACATGACCCCGCGATCCGCGATTCGCCATCGTAACCATGCCCCCTCCGAGGACCGGCGTCACAAGACATCACGGGGTCTGCTGGTCACCCCTGGACAGGGTGGCGGTGTGAGGATGCCCTGAAAGCAATCCAGGACGATAAACTATATATTGCTAGACTTGACCCCATTCTTCCTGACCCCATTCTTCGGGTGGATGCCGTGCCTGGGGAAACGGAACTTCCGGCGGTATTCGTTGGGGCTCAGGCGGGTGATGCGCTTGAATACGCGCCGAAAGGCGGCCGTTTCCTCATAGCCTACCTTCCAGCTGATCTCCTCCACCGGGGTATTGGTCCGCTCCAGCAGCTGCTTGGCCTGCTCGACACGCAGATGCTGCAGATAGTGCACCGGCGAGTGGCCGGTTGCACGCTTGAAGCGGCGATTGAAGGTGGGGCGGGGCAATCCGCACCGATGGGCCATCTGGTCGACGGAAACGTCCAGCGCGTCGCCGCCATGAAGCCAGTCCTGCACTGTCCGTATGGCGCCGTCGCCATGATCCGTCGGCGGGGCAAAGGGCACAAACGGTGCCTGGCTCCTGGAGTCCCATTGGTACAGGAGAAACTTGCCGATCGCCTGTGCCGTCGTCGCGCTGGCATGGCGCGAGATCAGGTACAGGATCAGGTCCTGCCAGGAACTGGCGGCGCCGGACATGACGAACTCGCCGTTGCGCCCCGCCACGATGAGCAGTTCCTCGACCCGCAGGCGGATGTCCGGAAAGTTTCGCCGGAATGTGGGGGCGAACGCCCAATGGGTCGTGGTCTCCAGCCCGTCGAGCAGGCCCGTCTCGGCAAGGAGCAAGGCGCCGGCACAGGCTGAACAGAGATCCGCGCCCTTGCCGTGCATGCGGCGCAGCCACTCCACCGTTTCCGGGTGACGCCCGGTTACCCACTCCAGGTTCTCGATCAGCATGGAGGCGGCGATCACGATGTCGGTGTCATCGACCTCGCGAAGCGCCCGGTGCACCTTGAGAGGCAGACCACAGGCGCTCTGAAAGACACCGCGCTCGGGACCGACGATCTCCACGTCAAACAGCCGCGCCGCACCGCCGTCAGGGGAACTGGCCACCGCATCCACGAGGACCAGGGTCTCGTAGAGGCCATTGATGGGTGTGCCGGTGGATTCTTCGGGCAGCGCGAGCACACTGACACGCCTGGGCGGGGCAATCGACGCCATTTTTCCCCTCCGATGATCAGAATGGGCCGCTTCCGAGCAGTCTGGCTCTGGGACGAGCATGTTTCAAGGCGCATCGTTTGCCACAGGGAGACAGGCAACCGATCAGGGTCCGCCCGAATCCCTCAAACCCACAGCCAAGGAGACGACCATGTTCATTGCCATCGAGCACGAGATTCATGACCCCGACGCATTCCGGCGGTGCACAGAACAGGTCTTCCCGCTGCCGGAGGACCTGCGTGTACACCATTTCCTGCCCGCCGACGACCTGAGCAGGGCCGCCTGCCTCTACGAGGCGCCGTCGGTGGAGCATCTTCGCAGCTACCTGGACTGCGCACTCGGGGCCGCAAGCACGCAACGCTACTTTCCGGTCGCCGAGGCGCACGCCATCGGGCTGCCCCCGCGTCAACTGGCCTGAGGGCCGCAGCAGCAACCTGTCCTTTAATGCAACCTGCATGGGAGGTAACCATGAACTCCATCATGATCACTACAGCATCCGCACTGGCCTTCACATTCATGGCGATGATCAGTCCGGCGCAAGGCGGAGAGCCACCTGCCTTCATTCAGGAGACTTTCCCCGAACAGGGGGTGGAGGCAGCCTGGTCGAGCTACAAGTCCGTCTTCCTGGATCCGGATGCCGCGCTGGACACGAGGACCAAGGAACTCATGGCCCTCGCCGTTGCGGCACAGGTGCCCTGTGACTACTGTGTGTACTATCACACCAGGGCGGCAAGCGCGCACGGCGCCACTGAGGCCGAGATCCGGGAAGCCTTGGCAGTCGCTTCGCTGATCCGCAAGTGGAGCACGATGCTCAACGGATCGCAGTACAGCGAAACCCGCTGGCAGCGGGAAGTGGACGCCATGTTCTCCGGACAATGACGCAGCAGACCCGCCCCGACACCCGCGTGTGATCCGCTCGGCACGTCGGCTTCCGAACGGGAAGCCGCGCGTGGCCGGGACGGATCGCGCGGGTCTCCTGCCAGGAGGCAAGTCATGTCAACGACGAGCGAACCCGCCGCACATGCACCCACCGTCAGGGGGGCACCCGATGGTGCTTTTCTCACCGCGGCACTGCGCCGCGCGGGACGGGAGCCGCCGGCCGGCGCACGGGCGCCACGCAGCGTCCCCCTGACAGGAGGCAGGACCAGCCAGCCCGTGAGCCGGCTCGTGTGCGGGCCGGGTTCGAACTATGTCCTCAAGCGTGTGCCGAGGCGGCGGGCCTTCGCCCGCGGCCTCGGCACCGAGGGCGAAGCGGTGTTCTGGCTGGCCGGTTCGACCCGGAACCTGCCCCCGCCCCTGGCGAACCCCACCTTCGACGTCGCCTATCATCAGGAGCGGGACGAGTGGTGGGTCCTGATGGATGACGTCTCGGAAGGCATCGTGCCCCGGGGGCACTGGACCGAACGACACACCCTGCGGCTGTTCGACGCCTTGGCGGCCCTGCATGCAGGCGCCTGGGGAAAAGCGGGGCTGGAAGGGACTCTGGGGACGCCGGCCGGCACCACTCGGGTGTTCGTCGAGACGGCCATCTGCGCCGCAACCGGCAATGCCCGCGCCAACTGGGCCGAGGGTGCCGCCCGGGAGTTCCGGGTTGCAGCGGCGCTGTTACCGCGCTTTCTCGAACTGCTGGGCGCGCGGGACGCCGAGATCTACCTCGACCTGTGCCGGGCCTGGCCGAAGGTGGTCGCCGCCCTGGAACCGTTCACACCCACCCGCCTCCACGGGGACACACGCGGAGCGAACCTCGCATTCGTAAGGGACCAGGTGGTCATGTTCGACTGGGACTTCGCCATGCACGGGCCGGCGGCACTGGATCTCACCTGGCACTGGTTTCTGCAGTACTGGGCCTATCCGCCCGATGACGGACGCCGGCCCGAAGACAGGCTCTGGATGCGGGATGCGTACCTGCAGCGACTGGAGAATCTCCTGGGACACAAGGTGGATCGAAAGGCCTTCGATGGGGCCTGGGAGCTCGGTTGGCTACGGGTCTTTCTGCAACTGGGTTTCGTGCTGGCCGACAATGACGACGCAGGCGACGACCCCGAGGTCGACCGCCGCCAACAGGCCCTGTGCCGGCACGCCCTGCGCACGGCACAGGCCATCGCGGACAGACATGTGCGCTAGCCCGCATGAGCCCGACCGCTGGGCGACCGTCGACAGCGACGATAACGCGCACATGGCACTGTCGCGCATCGAGCAACTGCACGGCACTCCGGCGGAACAGGCGGCGGTACTTCGCTATCCCGACCTCCTGCAACTCAAGCCGGGACACGACGTGCTGGATGTGGGTGCCGGCGCCGGCCACATCGCGAACCATCTGGCCACCCGTGTCACAGCCCGCGGCACCGTCTGCGCACTGGATCTCTCCGCCGCACTGCTGGCTCACGCCCGACAACGGAATCGGAATCTGCTCGGCATACAGGGCGACGCGGCCGCCCTGCCTTTCCCCGCGGGTCGGTTCGACCGCGTCTTCGCCCGATGGCTGCTGTTGCACCTGCCCGATCCCCTCGCGGCCGTCAGGGAGATGCGGCGCGTGACACGCCCCGGCGGCCGGTTGCTGGTCGTGGAAACGGATTGGGACAGCCTGTGCATTTCCCCCGGAGACACCGACCTCGTGCGGCGCATCGTACATGCCAATACCGACCGGCAGGCGAATGCCGCCTCCGGCAGGCGCCTGACCGCCCTGTTCCGCCGTGCGGGGCTCCGGGATGTGCAGGTGCATGCATTCGTGGACAGCGTCCACACCGGCGACTCCCACTGGGTGGCATTCCTGGAATCGCGCCTGGATGTCGCCCGTGCGGCTGGCATCGACGCCCGGCGCCTCACATCGTGGTGGGGGGATGTGGACCGCGCCATTGCCATCGGTGAATTCTTCGTCTGCGTCACCCGCATCGCCGTCGCCGGCAACGTGCCCGAATCCGCAGACCGTCTCGCCGGGCACGAAGACCCGACCGGGACCGGGTCATCATGAACGGCGACGCCGATACGGCACCAGCATGCTTACCCGTGACGGGCGAGTGCCTTTGCACCGTTGCCCGGCCGCACTATCGCCACAACCGGTGCGATCGGGGCCTCATACGAGCGTCTCGATGTACCCCGGGGCACCGGCTCACATTCACCACGTGACTGACCGAGCCAACGCCGACCGGGCCGCACGTTCAGGCCGGCATCGCCATTGGTCGCGGATCTCTTCCGGGGACACGCATCCGCATGCATCACGTCCACTCCGACCCCACCCTGATTCGGGTGACATTCCGGATACCGCCTGAAACGGGTCCCGGGGTAAGCGATGCCTCACCAGACCTGACGCCGATTCTTCAACAACGCACCACGCTTTTTCTTTATGATGTCCCGGGGCGCCACCGGTGACACTTGCCGCGGTTTCAATTGACCCGGTGGCTGGGCATCAGAGGGCCATCGGGAAAAAGATGATTGAACAACCAGCGTTCCCGCGGGACGATTCTTCCGAAGAACCGGTGCTGGCCGTCGATCTGGACGGGACACTGGTCAGGACCGACACGCTGGTCGAGGCCGTCCTGTCGCTTGTACGTGCCAGACCCATGGCGCTGGCCTCCGTCCTCGTCGCCCTGACCCGTGGCCGCGCCGGGTTCAAGGCGTGGATTGCCGATCGGCTCCTGCCGGAGGACGTCGATTCCCTGCCCCTCAATTCGGCACTGATTCAGTGGCTGCAGACGCAACGCTCGGCCAACAGGACCTTGTTGCTCGTCACTGGAGCCGACCGGCGCGTTGCAGATGCGGTTGCGGCCCGGACAGGACTGTTTGATGGAGTCCTCGCCACCGAGAACGGGTGCAATCTCAAGGGCGAGCACAAGGCCGCCGCGCTCGTGTCCCGTTTTGGCCCGGGCGGTTTTGATTATGTCGGAGATGCCCGTGCCGATATCCCGGTATGGCGTTCCGCACGAAGGGCGATCGTGGTTGGCGGCCCGTCCCTGCAACAGGCCGCTTCCCGGGTTGCCGAAGTCGTGCATGTAATCCCCCACGACCGGCCGCGCGTTCCGGCCGTACTGCGCGCCTTGCGCCCGCACCAATGGGTGAAGAATCTGCTGGTATTCGTTCCGCTGATTGCTGCGCATCAGCTCACTCATGGTCCGGATCTGTTGTCTGCCACACTGGCCTTCCTTATCTTCGGCCTGGCCGCGTCCTCGGTCTATCTCCTGAATGATCTGCTGGACCTGCCGGCCGACCGCCGTCATCCCGGCAAGCGCAGTCGTCCGTTCGCCTCAGGCGATCTGCCCCTGGTCTGGGGATTACTGCTTGCACCCATCCTGTTGTGCACGGCTGTCATATTGAGCCTGCTGTTTCTGCCGATCAGCTTCATCCTGGTGCTGTCGGGCTACCTGGTGTTGACCGCCGCTTATACGCTCGCCCTCAAACAAGTGCCCATCCTCGATGTGATACTGCTGGCGGCACTCTATACGATCCGGATCATCGCCGGAGCCGCGGCGGTCTCGATCTCGCCATCCTACTGGCTGCTGGCGTTTTCCGTGTTCATCTTTCTGAGTCTGGCACTCTGCAAGCGCTATACCGAATTGCTTCAGTTGGCGCGGCGTGGGGAACTCCGCGCTGCGGGTCGAGGCTGGACCGTGGATGACCTGCCCCTGGTGCGATGGCTGGGCATCGGCTCAGGCCTGGCATGCGTGCTCGTGCTTGCCCTGTACATTCACAGCACCCCCGCCCTTGCCCTCTATGCGGCACCGGAAGCGCTGTGGCTGATATGCCCGTTGCTGATCTACTGGCTCGTACGGCTCTGGTCCAAGACGCATCGCGCTGAGATGCACGACGATCCGGTCGTGTTCGCCCTGAAGGACCGGGCCAGCGTCCTGAGCGGGGCCCTGATTGCCGGGATCGTGATGCTTGCCGCAACGGGTGTCCCCATCTGATGCGTTCGATCGAGTCATGGGGTCGGTATCCACAGGCGACACCCGCCAGGGTGACGCACCTTGTCGATCGTGATGCGCCTCTGCCGGACAGTGACCTGCCAATGCTTGTTTTCGGCAACGGCCGGAGCTATGGGGATGTTTGTCTCAATGACGGTGGCCATGTGCTCCTGGGACAGGGACTGGACCACCTGATCACCTTTGACCCCGGCACCGGAATCCTGTGCGCGGAGGCCGGGGTACTGCTCGCTGAGATCCTGGAAGTGGTGATTCCCCAGGGATGGTTTCTGCCGGTTACGCCCGGGACGGGCCATGTCACGCTCGGCGGAGCCGTGGCCAACGACGTGCACGGCAAGAATCATCATCGGGCAGGAACCTTCGGCTGCCATGTGCTGCGCCTGGGGCTTATGCGCTCGGACCGTGAACCGCTCGTATGTTCTCCGCTGGAGAACCCGGAAATGTTTCAGGCCACCATCGGCGGACTCGGCCTGACAGGGTTGATTCACTGGGTGGAGATCCAGTTGGCACCCATCCACGCCAGCGATATCGAGACCACCACACAGCGCTTCCGGAACCTCGACGAGTTTTTCGAGGTCTCGGCCGCGCTCGACACCCGGCATGAGTTTTCCGTGTCATGGATAGATTGCCTCGCGCGGGGAGAATCCGCCGGTCGCGGAGTATTCATGGCCGGAAACTTCGCAACCTCGGGTTCGCTCAACGACCGATCCAGATCGCCTTCGCTGCACGTGCCCTTTATCCCTCCGATCTCACTGGCGAACACACTGACGATTCGGGTCTGGAACGAGATCTACTGGCGCCGGCACCCGACCTCGCTTGCGCACAGCACGCAGGGTTACCGGTCCTTCTTCTACCCACTGGACGCCATTTCCAATTGGAACCGCATCTACGGCCGCCGGGGCTTTCAGCAATATCAATGCGTGATCCCCGAAGAATCGGCAGGGGCGGGCCTGGCCGCGCTGCTCCAGACGGTCGCCGATCACGGTCGGGGGTCGTTCCTGGCCGTGCTCAAGAGATTCGGTCACCAGGCATCGCCCGGGTTGCTGTCCTTTCCCATGCCGGGAGTGACACTGGCCCTGGATTTCCCGCAGTCGACGGATGTCGAACAGGCACTGTTCCCGGAACTGGACGCCATTGTCCAGGACGCCGGTGGGCGGCTGTATCCGGCCAAGGATGCGCACATGGCGGGGCGCTTTTTTCGCCGGAGCTATCCCGCCTGGGAGCGCCTGGAAGCCCTCCGTGATCCCGCATTCTGTTCGAGCTTCTGGAAACGGGTGCTCCCATGAAACGGATCCTGATCCTTGGCGCCACCTCCGCCATTGCCCGCGCCTGTGCCCGGCGATGGACGCTTGAGTTCGGGAAACCCGGCGGCGAGGGTATCGCATTCTTTCTGGTCGCCCGTGATCGGAGCCGCCTGGCTCACACCGCCGCGGATCTTCGCGCCCGGGGTGCACATGAAGCCCATACCCATTTCCTTGATATGACAGATATGGAGGCCCATGGTGTGATGCTGGATGCGGCCTGGGCGGCTCTGGGCGGCATCGACATTGTCCTGATCGCTTACGGTACCTTGCCCGACCAGGCGACCTGCGATCTGGATACCGATTCCGCGCTCCGGGAATTTGCCATTAACGGCACCAGCGTCATTGCCCTGATGAACACCGTGGCACCGCGCCTCGAAGCGCAAGGACACGGCACGCTGGCTGTGATCACCTCCGTCGCAGGTCTTCGGGGACGGCCGTCCAATTACCTGTATGGCAGCGCCAAGGCCGCGGTCACCACCTATTGTGAAGGCCTTCGAGCAAGGCTTTTCAAGACCGGCGTACACGTTGCCGAGATCCGTCCGGGATTCGTCGACACACCCATGACCCGGCACCTTTCGCTGCCCGCCCTGTTGGTCAGCACCCCGGAGAAGGTAGCCATGACCGTCACGAGGGGCATCTCGCGTCAGCGGAATGTCATCTATACGCCACGCTTCTGGGCACTCATCATGCTCGTCATCCGTGGTATCCCCCGATACATCTTCAAACGAATGCGTCTGTGATGAAGGCATGCCGGCACCGGCGGACCCCATCCGGAAGAACACGTCTTCGGGATCATTCCGCCTGATCGAGATACCTTGATTCGCACCACCGAAGTACTCCTTCAACACGCCAAACGAACATCCGGAAGCCGTTCTCTGACCCACCATGCGCAGACCACATCAACAACGCACAGGAATGCTCTCACTGGCAATAGCCGCGCCTTTTGTCGTTCTTGCTGTCTGGAACATCTGGTCTCCATACTCTTACTGGCTGGATGAGATATTTTCGGTTGCGGTCAGTTCGGAAGGATGGGCCCAATTCCGGATATCGATGCTCAACGATGTCCATCCACCGCTCTACCAGACGGTTCTCACAGGGTG
>SKOF01000530.1 GCA_007120155.1 Thioalkalivibrio sp.
CCCAGAAGCACGATACGCATGTCGTTTCCCCCCGGTTTGGCATGTCTGGGCCTGAAATCAGACATTTTTTCATGTGTTTGGGCGAGTCTTATACCTGCTTGCCCATCGGGGCGCAAGGGCGCCGCGCCCTGCTGTGTGACCGGTGCCAAGGGGCTATAATGCGGCCTCGAGGCCTGTCGGACTCGAGCCGTGCCCTGGAAACCGGGCAGGGGCGCGAGACCGGTTGCGCGGCTGTTCCGGGGGAATGCCGTGGTCTGTTGACCGGCCCATCGCAGGCATGGGCAGGTTTCCCTCCGGCGCAACAGGCCGTTTTCAGGCCGGTGGACGCCCGGCAAACCGACTTTCTGGGGATCGACACATCTTATGAATCTGGACAAGATCACGGCAGGTGAAGATCTGCCCAACGACATCAACGTGGTCATCGAGATCCCGTCCCACGACTACCCCGTGAAGTACGAACTGGACAAGGAAAGCGGCGCCCTGGTCGTGGATCGCTTCATGAACACGGCCATGTTCTACCCGTGCAACTACGGGTTCGTGCCGAACACCCTGGCCGAGGATGGCGATCCGGTGGATGTGCTGGTGGTGACCCCCGTGCCTGTGATCGCCGGTTCGGTGATCCGTTGCCGCCCGGTCGGCATGCTCAAGATGACCGACGAGGCCGGTCCGGACGTCAAGGTCCTTGCGGTCCCCGTGGACCGGCTCCATACACGGTTCAGCCATGTGCAGGGGCCTTCGGACCTGCCCGTGGACATGCTCGCCCAGATCACCCACTTCTTCGAGCAGTACAAGCAGCTCGAACCCGACAAGTGGGTGAAGGTGGAGGAGTGGGCGAGCAGTGACGAGGCGAAGGCCGAGCTGCTGGCTGGGCAGAAACGTTATCAGAAGAGCAAGGTCTGAGGGCCCGTGGCGGCATTTTCGGGGCGCGGTCCGTCGCGGCCCCGCGGCGCCGGCCGGGACAACCGGCATCGACCCATTGAAGATCCCGGCGGATCATGATGGGATCGGCCACGGGGCGATTCCCGGGCACCGGATGAGGTGGCCTGTTCACACATCTCCAAGCGCGTAACCATTCATGTCCGCTCGACAGGCGATCAAGAACCACCCGCAGGAACAACGCCTGTTTCTCGTGCGGGTCGTCATCATCCTGGTGATGGTGCTGTTGTTGTTCGGCCTTCTGGTTACCCGCCTGACCTACCTGCAGGTGGTGAGTTACTCCCATTTCACCACGCTCTCCCAGAACAACCGTGTCCGGCTCGAGGCCGTGCCCCCGCCCCGGGGCCTGATCTATGACCGCAACGGCGTCGTGCTGGCGGAAAACCGCCCGTCCTACCAGCTGGAGATCACCCTGGAACAGGTGGCCGACCTGGACGAGACCCTGGCCGACCTGGGGGAACTGATCCCCCTCGAGGAAGCGGAGATCGCCCGCTTCCGGCGTGCCCTGCGCGGCAAGCGGCCTTTTCAGGCGGTCCCGCTGAAGCTCAATCTCAGTGACCGGGATGTGGCCCAGTTCGCCGTCAATCGCCACCGGTTCCCCGGCGTGGACATCGAGGCCCGCCTCGCCCGTCACTATCCCCTGGGCGAGGAGTTCGCCCACGTTGTGGGCTACGTCGGGCGTATCGACGAACGGGAGCAGGCGCGGCTCGACAGGCGCAACTACAGCGGCACCACGCACATCGGCAAGACCGGCGTGGAACGCTTCTACGAGGATGTGCTGCACGGCCAGGTGGGTTACCAGCAGGTAGAGGTCAATGCCCAGGGGCGCGTGTTGCGGGTCCTGGAGCGCGAGGCCCCGGTGCCGGGCCAGGACCTGGTGCTGACCCTGGATTCGGGCCTGCAGGCGGCGGCGCGGGCCGCGCTGGATGGGCGCAATGGCGCCATCGTCGCCATGGATCCCGCCTCGGGCGAAGTGCTGGCCATGGTGAGCAAACCCAGCTTCGACCCGAACCTGTTCGTGCACGGCATTCCCGCCGTGCTGTTCAACGCCCTGCGAGAAGACCGCTATCAGCCGCTGTTCAACCGCGCATTGTCCGGGCAGTATCCGCCGGGGTCGACCCTCAAGCCCGTGGTCGGACTCGCCGGGCTGGAGAACGACGTGATCACCGCCGGGCGCACCATGTATGCACGGGGTTACTACACCCTGCCCAACGATGACCGGCGTTACCGGGACTGGCGCCGGCAGGGTCATGGGCTGGTCGACCTGGACAGGGCGATCGCGCAGTCCTCCGATGTCTATTTCTACGATCTGGGCTACCGGCTGGGTATCGATCGCATGTCGCCGTTCCTCGGGGAATTCGGTCTCGGACAGCGCACCGGCGTGGACACCACCGGCGAACGTCCGGGCCTGGTGCCCAGCCGGGAATGGAAGCGGGCCACCCAGAACATGCCCTGGTTCCCGGGGGAAACCCTGATCACGGCCATCGGCCAGGGGTACATGCTGGCCACGCCTCTCCAGCTGGCCTCGGTCACCAGCACCCTGGCCATGCGCGGCCAGCGCATGCGGCCCCATGTGCTGCGGGGCATCATCGATCCGGAAAGTGGTGATCTGCGGCTGCGCGACCCGATCCCGGATGCGCCCGTGCAGTTGCGCAACACGGCCCACTGGGACCAGGTGCTGCAGCCCATGGTGAACTCGGTACACAAGACCAACGGCACCGCCTACTGGTCCATGGGCCGGGGCCTGGAGTACACCATGGCCGGCAAGACGGGCACCTCCCAGGTCTTCGGTCTGGCCGAGGATGAGGAATATGACGAGGAGGGGCTGGCCAAGCACCTTCGGGATCACGCCCTGTTCATCGGCTTCGCGCCCGCGGACGCGCCGCGCCTGGCCGTGGCGGTCATCGCGGAGCATGGCGGCAGCGGGGGCCGGGTGGCCGCCCCCATCGCCCGCGAGGTGATGGACTATTTCCTGCTGGACGAGGATCTCTGATGCGCACCCTGGTCAGGGCCCTGCGGCTGGACATGACCCTGCTGGGCGGGTTGCTGCTGCTGGCGTCGCTGGGCTTCGTGGTGCTCTACAGCGCCAGCGGAGAGAGCCTCGACACGGTCTATCGCCAGGGTACGCGGCTGGGGCTTGCCCTTCTGGTGCTGCTGGTCATGGCGCAGATCCCCGCGCGCAACCTCCAGCGCTGGAGCCCGTGGATCTACCTGGCGGGCATCGCCCTGCTCGCGATGGTGCTGGTGACCGGCGAGATGGGCAAGGGGGCGCAGCGGTGGCTGGACCTGGGCGTGATCCGTTTCCAGCCCTCGGAGATCATGAAGCTGGCGGTGCCCATGATGGTGGCCTGGTATCTCGCCGAACGCCCGCTGCCGCCCCGCTTCGTCGAGGTGGTCGTGGCCTGTGTGCTGGCCGCGGTGCCCGTGTATCTCATCGCGCGGCAGCCCGACCTGGGCACGGCCCTGCTGGTGGGCAGTGCCGGCCTGCTGGTGGTCTTCCTGGCGGGGCTTCGCTGGCGCATCCTGATGGGGCTTGGCGCCCTGGCGATGGTGGGCGCGCCCGTTCTGTGGCATTTCATGCGCGAGTATCAGCGCCAGCGCGTGTTTACGCTGTTCAATCCGGAAAGCGATCCCCTGGGCGCCGGATATCACATCATCCAGTCGAAGATCGCCATCGGCTCGGGCGGACTGTACGGCAAGGGCTGGCTCAATGGCACGCAGTCCCAGCTGGAGTTCCTGCCGGAACGTTCCACGGACTTCATCTTCGCGGTCTACGCGGAAGAGTTCGGTCTGCTCGGCGTGCTGCTCCTGCTCTCGCTGTACCTGGTGGTGATCCTGCGCGGGCTTTTTATCGCGGTGAAGGCCCAGGAGGCGTATGACCGCCTGCTGGCCGGCTCCATTGCCCTGACGTTCTTCGTGTACCTGTTCGTCAATACCGGGATGGTGACAGGCCTGCTGCCGGTGGTGGGTGTACCCCTGCCCCTGGTCAGTTACGGGGGCACGTCGATGGTGACCCTGATGGCGGCCTTCGGTATCCTCATGTCCATCCATTCCCGTCGGAGGTTGCTGGCCCGATGAGTCATCCCTGCCGCCGCGTCGCCCGGTTCATGCGAACGGTACTTGCTTCGTTCCTGCTGGCATTCATGAGTGCCGGCATCGCCCACGCCGCTTCGGATCGCCCCGCCTTTGTTGCCGGCGACCCGCCTTACCTGGAACGGGAGTCGGTCCAGCAGTTTATCGACGAGATGGTCGCGGAGGGTTTCGACCGGGAACAGATCGAAGCGCTGTTTCGGGACGTGCAACCCCAGCAGCGGGTGCTGGACCTGATCTCCGCGCCCGCCGAGGCGCGCCCCTGGTACCGCTACCATCCCATTTTTCTCACGGATCAGCGCATCGAGGCGGGCGAGCGTTTCTGGGCCGAGCATGAATCCCTGCTGGCACGGGCCGAGCAGGAGTTCGGCGTGGAGGCGGCGATCATAGTTGCCATCATCGGGGTGGAGACCTTCTACGGCCGCAACCAGGGCGGTTTCCGGGTGCTGGACTCCCTGGTCACCCTGGGCTTCGACTATCCGCCCCGGTCGGGTTTCTTCCGCTCGGAACTGGGGCATTTCCTGCGCCTGGCCCGCGAGGAGGGCCTGGACCTTCACGAGACCCGCGGCTCCTA
>SKOF01000433.1 GCA_007120155.1 Thioalkalivibrio sp.
CTCGCCCCCCTGGCCGACCTCGCCCCGGACCTTCTCCACCCCCTGATCGGGCAAACCATGTCGCAGTTGTGGGCGGATTTCGACCTCAACGGACAGTGGCTGCGGCGGGTGGAGTTGGGTTTTTGAAGGATCATGTTTTTGCCACAGAGGGCACAGAGGTCACAGAGAGAAAGCCAACCGGCGTAGGGCGGATAAGCGAAGCGCATCCGCCATGCCCCGGCCCAACCATGCCGGATGCGGCTGCGCCTTATCCGGCCTATGGGAGCTGCGGCCCCCGGGCCGGGGCGTGGACCTCGCACCCGGCGAACGCGCCGCGCCCCGCGCCCGGGAGTGATGCCGGGATGCGGCGCCCGCGGGGCGCCCTATGGATTGCCGCACCCATAGGGCGGGCCGTGCCCGCCGGCCGATGCCCAGGCGTAGCACCCATAGGGCGGGCCGTGCCCGCCGGACGATGCCCAGGGACCGTAGGTTGGGGTGAGCGCAGCGAACCCCAACATGGCGGAGGATTCCCGGGTCCCGGCGTGTTGGGGTTCGTTCCTCACCCCAACCTACGACTGCTCGTCACGCTCTTCGGTCACCCGCCGCGGCCTCTTTCGCATGGGTCCGCTTCGCTTGACCCATCCTACGGTCCTGTTGGTTTTTTCTCTGTGCCCTCTGTGGCAGAAAATCAGCCGTACGCGTCGCTACTGCCCGACGGTGCGTCCGCCGTCGACGGGGATGATCTGGCCGGTGATGTAATCGGCGTCGCGGACCAGGAAGAGGGCGGTGCGGGCGATGTCGGCGGGGGAACCCTCGCGCTTGAGTGCGGTGCGCCGGATCATCTCCTCGTGGGATACGGTGTTCTCCTCGGCCTCGGGCCAGAGGATGGCGCCCGGCGCGATGCCGTTGACCCGCACCTTCGGGCCCAGCTCCCGGGCCAGGGACTGGGTGAGCATCCAGAGCCCCGCCTTGGCCACGCAATACACCGGGTAGCCCTTGAGCGGGCGCATGGCATGGATGTCCACGATATTGACGATGCACCCGCCCCGCGCGGTCAGCTCCGGGGCGAGGGCCTGGGAGAGGAACAGGGGCGCCTTGAGGTTGCTGCCCATGAGATCGTCCCAGTGCTGTTCGGTGATGTCGCCGAGCGGCGTGGGGTAGAAGCTGCTGGCATTGTTGATGAGCACGTCCACGCTGCCGAACACCGCCCGGGCGTCGTCGGCAACCCGGGGCAGGGAGGCGGTGTCCAGCAGGTCCCCCTGCACCAGTCCCGCGGAACCCGCGCGCGCCGCGTTGAGTTCGCCGGCCAGCGATTCGGCCTCGTCGCGGGAGCGCCGGTAATGAATGACGACGTCCATACCCGCCCGGTGCAGGTGCCGGGCAATCTCCGCGCCCACCCTGCGCGCCGCGCCGGTGATGAGCACACGTTTGCCCTCGAGCGGCTTGCCGTTAGACTGGTCCACCCCTGCCTCCATCGTGTTGTCGGGACAATGCGTCGGACTTTATCACAGCCTCGCGAGCCCACCCGCAATGCCTGACCCCCACGCCCTGCCCGAGCCGGACGCCGCCGCACGCGAGACCAGCGGCCGCCTGCTGGAGTGCCTGCGCGGCGAGATCGACCGGGCCGGCGGCTGCCTGCCCTTCCGCCGCTACATGGAGCTGGCCCTCTATGCGCCGGGGCTCGGTTACTACGCAGCGGGCAGCCACAAGCTGGGCGCCGGCGGGGACTTCACCACCGCGCCGGAGACCTCGCCGCTCTTCGCCCGATGCCTGGCGCGGCAGGTGACGCAGGTGCTGGAGCACCTGGACGGCGGGGACGTGCTGGAGTTCGGTGCGGGTTCGGGTGCCCTGGCCGTGGACATGCTCCAAGCCCTGGCGTCACTCGACCGCCTGCCCGGGCGCTACCTGATCCTGGAACTGAGCCCCGACCTGCGGGCCCGCCAGCAGCAGGCGGTGGCGGGTCTGCCGGACGCCCTGCGCGAACGGGTGCGGTGGCTGGACGCGCTGCCGGACGCCGGGGCGCTGCGCGGCGTGGTGCTCGCCAACGAGGTGCTGGACGCCATGCCGGTGGAGGTCTTCACATGGACCCCGGACGGGGTCCGGGAGCAGGGCGTGACATGGGACGGGCACGCCCTCGCCTGGGCCGGGCGGCCCGCCGGGCCGGAACTGGCCGCGGCCGTGCAGAGGATCAGGTCCGAAACCGGCGGCCATTGGGCACCCGGGTACACCTCGGAGCGCAACCCGGGGCTGTCCGCCTGGGTGTCCGCCGTATCGGACGCGCTGGACGCTGGGCTGATCCTGCTCATCGATTACGGATACCCGCGCCGCGAGTACTACAGCGCGGAGCGCAGCCAGGGCACGCTCATGGGTTATTATCGCCACCGCGCGCTCACCGACCCGCTGATCCTGCCCGGGCTCGTGGACCTCACCGCCCACGTGGACTTCACCGCCGTGGCGGAGGCGGGGCTTGCCGCGGGCCTGGAGGTCGCCGGGTACACCACCCAGGCCTGGTTCCTGATCGGCGCCGGGCTGGACGCGGTCTTTCAGGAGGCCGCGAGCGAAGACCCTCGCGAACAGATCGCCCTGGCCGGCCAGGTGCGCCAGCTCACCCTGCCCGGCGAGATGGGCGAGCGCTTCCAGGCCATGGCCCTGACGCGGGATGTGCCGGTCCCGCTGGCGGGCTTCTCCGGGCGCGACCTGCGGGAACGCCTTTGACGCGCGCGACGGGCGAACCGGCTATGGTGCCGGTATCCTTCGGTCCGCCCCGGGCTCTGCTGTATAATCCCGGGCCTGATATGACTTGGGCGGATGCGCGCCGATGCATCCGCCGTGGAGAGACCCCGCCAACATGAGTGCCCCGCTGCCCGTATCCGACGATCCGACCGCCGTCACCGGCGTGCCGGATCAGGCGGTCGCCGACTGGCTGGTGGACAACGGGCGCCTGCGGCAACCGGACCTGGAGCGCGCCACGCGCCTGGCCCGGACCGAGTCGCTGGGGCTGGTCGCCGTGCTCCAGCGCCTGGGCATGGTCAGCGAACGCGACCTGGCCGAATCGTTCTCCGCCACCACCGGCGTGCCGCTGCTGGACGCGGATGATTATCCCGATCCCGTGGAACTCCCCCAGGGCCTGTCGCCGCGTTTCCTCAGGGAGGCCGGCACCCTGCCCCTGTACGAGGAGGAGGGATGCCTCGTCCTGGCCATGCCGGACCCCAGGGACCGCTTCGTGCAGGATGCCGTGCGCCTGGCCACCGGGCTGGACGTGCGGCCCCGGGTGGGCATCCCCGGGGACATCGCCGCGGCGCTGGAGCGGGCGTCCGCCGCCGGGCAGGCCGCCGACGGCGAGGGCGCCCTGACGGTGGAGACCGGCGAGGACGTGCGCGAGGAGGACATCGAGCACCTGCGGGACATGGCCAGCGAGGCCCCCGTCATCCGCCTGGTCAATCTCATTCTTCAGAAGGCGGTGGAGTCCCGGGCCTCGGATGTCCACGTGGAGCCCTTCGAGGGCGCGCTCAAGGTGCGCCTGCGTATCGACGGCATCCTGCACGAGATCGAAGCGCCGCCGGCCCGTTCCACGGCCGCGGTGATCTCGCGCATCAAGATCATGGCGCGGCTCAACATCGCCGAGCGGCGCCTGCCCCAGGACGGGCGCATCAAGCTGCGCATCGTCGGCAAGGAACTGGACCTGCGCGTCTCCACCGTGCCCACCCTGTACGGGGAAAGCGTGGTCATGCGCCTGCTGGACAAGGAAAGCATCACCCTGGACTTCGCCGTGCTGGGCTTCGAGGGCGAGGGCCTGGAACGATTCCTGAAGATCCTGGACCTGCCCCACGGCATCATCCTGGTCACCGGCCCGACCGGCAGCGGCAAGAGCACCACCCTGTACACGGCCCTGTCGCGCCTCAACACCTCGGAGCGCAAGATCATCACCGTGGAGGACCCGGTGGAGTACCAGCTCGACGGGGTCAACCAGATCCAGGTCAAGCCCCAGATCGGGCTGGACTTCTCCGGCGCCCTGCGCAGCATCGTGCGCCAGGACCCGGACGTGATCATGGTGGGCGAGATGCGCGATCTCGAAACCGCGCGCATCGCCGTGCAGTCGGCGCTCACCGGCCACGTGGTGCTGTCCACGCTGCATACCAATGACGCCGCCAGCACCGTCAACCGCCTGCTGGACATGGGCGTGGACGACTACCTGCTGACCTCCACGGTCAACGGCATCCTGGCCCAGCGCCTGGTGCGCAAGCTCTGTCCCCACTGCCGCGAGGAGATCCCGGTGCTGCCGGAGCTGCGCGAGGAGCTCCAACTGGATCGCTACGCGCCCCCCGAGGGCGTGCGCCTGTTCAAGGCCGTGGGCTGCGAGGCCTGCGCGCACACCGGTTACCGGGGGCGCCTGGCGATTCTCGAATTCCTGATCATGACGGACACGATCCGGGCCCTGGTGATGCGCCACGCGGTGTCCGGCGAGATCGACAAGGCCGCCCGCGCGGAAGGCATGCACACCATGTACGAGGACGGCCTGAGCAAGACCGTCCGGGGGCTGACCACCCTGGACGAAGTGATGCGCGTCACCCAGGAGTAAGCGCCGGACATGCCTCTCTACCGCTACAAGGCGGCCAC
>SKOF01000189.1 GCA_007120155.1 Thioalkalivibrio sp.
ACCGGAGGTCACCGGTTCGGAGATATGGGGCACCACCCCGATCGGTACCGTCACCCCGCACCGCCTCATCACCTCCCGGTTCCAGTGACAGGGCACCAGCAGGAGATCCACGCCATTCAGCAGATCCGGCCAGCGGTCCGGCAGCCGGTCCGTCTCCCAGGTCGTATACCCCACCAGGAACCGGTCCGGCTCCAGTTTCCGCCAGTACGGAAAATACTCCGGCACCGCATGGACGATCACCGTGTCATAGTCGATCTCCCGCATGCAGAGCCGATCCAGCGACGGATTCGTACGGCTCGGCTCCTTGCGGGGCCCGTACCACAACCCCGGCTCCGTCCCGCAACCCGGAGACAGCGGCGTCCATGTCACCGCCACCCCCGCATCCACCAACCCCGCCACATACCGCCCCGCCGAAATCCCGTACCCGCTGTTCTCGTTCAACGAGACATACCTGACCCCCTTCACAGGGGGTCAAGTCTAGCATTATTAAGTTCTACCCCACCCCACCCCATAGGGGTCAAGTCTAGTTTTATCAAGTTTATCTTCCCAATCAACGCCACCCCAGGAGCAACACAATCCGCATCACACCCTCCCCGAAGGGGTCCAATCCAACATGATGGCATCGACCTCCCCCTTCAGTGCCTTGTCTTCACCCATGCGCCGACGCAAGGCGCGTATCGTCGATCCCGCGCTGGCATAACTGGCCAGGCCAAATGCATCCGCGATCTCCGACAAGGTCATCCCGCACGCCTCCTGCGCCGCATACATCGCCACCGCGCGCACCGGCTTGCCGGCATTCCGCCCGCGCCGGGTGATCCAGACCTGCTGTTCGTCCTCCCCAAACCGCGCACAGACGACACGCACCACCTCCTCCAGCGTCGGCCGCGGCCGATGACGCGCCACCTCGGGCACATCCACGCTCGGCGCGCGCCCATCAAGCACTCTCTGTCGAAACGCCTCGTCGCCCAGAATGGATGGCGTACCGCTTTCGTAGAAGTCACCCAACCCCTCAGCGCCATCGCCCTCCATGTACACCCGATAGCGGGCATGCGTGCGACGTTTGCCTATGGCCCCCAGCACATACCCCGTTTCCAACCAGTCCGGCGCCGGCTCAAGCCCCACATAGGCCCGATAACTGGACCAGCGGTAGTCGGCCAGGTCGTCCACCAGACCGGCCTCCACGGGATTGCGATGAATGTAGCGCGAGAGCTGCAGCCAGTGGGCTTGCGCATCCACCAGAACCGACTTGTAGCGCCCGCGGAACAGCGGCCCGTCCCGGCCCTCGCGGCGATTGAAGTACTGCGTATACACCCCGTTCACATGGCGCATGATCCGCTGCATGTTGCCTTCCGGGGTACGCAAGAGCAGGTGGTAATGGTTGTCCATCAGACAATACGCGTGCCACTCCGCGTGGAAACGCACATGCGTATCGCCCAGCAGCGACAGGAAGTACAGCCGCTCGGCGTTGGTCCTGAAGACCTTCTGCCGGCCAGCGCCCCGGTTCATCACGTGATACCAGGCCCCGGGGTACTCGATGCGAAGTGGTCGTGCCATGGTCGGAGATTAGCCCGATAAACTATATTTTACTAGACTTGACCCCACTGCCTGACCTATTGTCTTGCGCTGAACCCAATGAGTGCGCATCATACACACCATGAACAGCAGGGAGCTGATCAGGGAACTCAGGGAAGCAGGCTGGCGCCAGGTACGGGTACGCGGCAGCCATCATCAGTTCTCACATCCCGATCACCCCGGAGCGATCCTCACCGTGCCTCCCCCGAAGAAAGATCTCGGTAAGGGACTGGAGTAGGTTGATGCGCTACCTCATTCTGATCGAGCCGGGCACCGAATCCTGTGCGTATGGCGTCGTGGTTCCTGACTTTCCCGGTTGTTTCTCAGCGGGCGACACCCTGGAGGAGGCCATCGAGAATGCCGAGAATGCCATTCTCATGCACCTCGAATCCCTGATTGACGCCGGTGAACCCCTCCCGGCACCCCTGCCCGCGGAAACCTACGTGAAGAACCCGGCATACAAGGGATGGATTCATGCGATGGTGGACATCGACGTAAGCCGCATCCAGGGGCCCGCACAACGCATCAACATCACCATACCCAAGCGGGTATTGCGGGCGATCGACGCCGCGGCAGCGCGCGCGCACGAAACACGTTCGGGGTTTCTTGCCCGGGCCGGGCTTGAGTTGGCCAAATCGCAGGGATCCGACGGGAATACGAGACCCGGCTGATCCCTGCGAATGCATCATCGGGAATCGCCTGACCAGGCTCTCCCAATCGCCTTCGACTCCCACGCATCAATCCCATAGGGCGGGCCATGCCCGCCGCGCCCATGCGTCAGAATTCCAAAGGCATCCCCCCCTTCCGGTGGCCATGGATCACCCTGACCCTGAACCCACTCGCTGACTGCCATGGGCGATAAACTATATTTTACTAGACTTGACCCCGTTAGATCCCGTTGACTGGCACAGTCGTCCAGGGAATTGGCGAGAATTCACCTCTTTCCCAAAAGTTGACTTAGTCGTAGACTTAGTTCACTCTAACCAAGCCTGCATCAGGAAGCCTCCACTAGATGACCACAGTCAATATCCACGAAGCGAAGACCCGGCTCTCCGAACTTCTCCAACGGATGAATGCCGGTGAGGAAATCGTGATCGCCAAGGCCGGCCGGCCGGTGGCAAGGCTCTGTCCTTTCGAGGGTCCGACGCAGCAGCGTCGTGCCGGGATGGATCGCGGCAAGGCCTGGATCAGCGATGACTTTGACGCCCCTCTCCCGGAGGAGATGATCAAGGACTTCGAGGATCGTACGTGAGGATGTTGCTGGACACCCACTGCTGGCTCTGGTGGAACATCGAGCCAGAGCGTCTCTGCGGCAGTGTCCGGGAAATGATTGCCGACAGCAGAAACGAAGTGTTCCTGTCTTCGGCCAGCGCGTGGGAAGTCGCCATCAAGTACGGGCTGGGTCGCCTCAGACTGCCCGCGCCACCCTCACGCTATGTCCCGGAGCGCCTCTACAGCAATCAGATAAGCGGGTTGCCGATCGGCTTTGATCACGTGCTCCACGCAGGCGAGTTGCCTCCCCATCACCGGGACCCGTTCGACAGATTGCTCATCGCTCAAGCCAGGATTGAAGACCTTGCACTTGTGACCGCCGACGAAGCGATCAAGGAGTATGACGTACCGATGATCTGGGCCGCTTGATATCGGCCCATTGTCCGCCCGGAATCCGATGTAACATTGCGAGACCGGACCCTACGCCCCACCCCCGGGACTGCCAGGGGCGATAAACTATATATTACTAGACTTGACCCCTTACCCTCATATTCTCTCAATCTGGCTCACCTGACCGGAACGTTCATGGGATCATCATTCGGCCGTTTGTTCATCGCAGCAGCGCTGATGATGCTCCTGAGTCCGGCAGCACTCGCCCAGCTCACCATCCCACTCGATTCATCGTTCGACGTCGCCGACGGCTCGATGAGCCTGGGTTGTACCCCACTCAATGTGGACGGCACGCTTAATGTCGACTCGGGGCAGATTTCCGACATCAGCGAGGTGAACATCGGCACAACGGGCACCATCAATGGCGGCCAGGGCACGCTCAATGTCAGTGGCGACTGGAACAACCTCGGCACCTTCATCCCTGGCACCGGGACCGTCAATTTCACCGACGGCTGCGCCGGTGGCCCCGTGCAGATCACCGGCACAACCGTCTTCAACAACCTCACGCTGACCAGCACCGTCGGGCGCACCTTCATCATCCCCGCGGGTGAGAACATCACCGTTAACGGGATCCTGACGCTACAGGGCACGGAAGACCAGCCCATCCAGCTCGTTTCATCCTCGGGTGAGACTGCGGTCATCGGCCTTGGGCCGTCAGCGCAGGTCATCCGGAACTTTGCCATCGTGAGCGCCAATGTCCAGATCGGCGAGCTCCAGATCGACGCCGCACCACGAGCGATCCCGACGATGAGCGACTACGGCTTGATCATCCTCTTGCTGCTGATCGCCGGCACCGCCCTTTGGGGTGGACGGATCGGCGCTTTCAGCGCAATACGGAAGAACTAAGGAAACGCCGAGATTCGCCCGCGCAGCGATCTGTTCAGCGTTTCCCTGACCATCATTGAACGGAGTACCTCGAACATGTGCCATTCATCTATATCCAGACGTCTCTTCGCCGCCCTGTGGTTGGCCCTTGCGTTGCAGGCACCCATGGTCCTCGCCGACGACATCACGGCCACTCCGCCCAGCGGGAGCGGCTTCGCGGTCAAGGACAGCACCGGCGCAACCGATCGGTTCAGGGTGGAGGAAGGCGGCGCAGTCACGATCCCGGGACTGCCAGGCGCGGCAAACGCGGACACCCCTGCATGTTTCGACAGCACCACCGGCCAGCTCGGACCCTGCGCGGCGGGAGGCGGTGACCTCGATTTCGCAAATTTCTATGCCCTGATGCCGCCCGACAACGCGGCGACGGTCGCTCCCGGCACCGCCGTGTCGTTTCCCCAGGACGGCCCCACTTCGGCGGGCGGGATAACCCGGACAAGCACCAGCGCATTCGAACTGGCCGCCATCGGCACCTA
>SKOF01000197.1 GCA_007120155.1 Thioalkalivibrio sp.
AACTGAGCTACCTGGCCCGGGTCATCTGCCCCGCTGATCTTGTCCGGAAACGGGTTCCGGGGCGGGGTCGAAGGGGCTGTATTAAAGCGGGCGCGGGGCCCGGCGTCAAGGAGGCAGTCCCGAGTGGCTAGTGGCAAGTGGCAAGGAAGGCCGGGGCTTCCTTGCCACTTGAGACTTGCCACTTGCTACTTGCCAGGGTCCACATAGCCCTCGGGCCGGGTGGAGCCGCCCGAGAAGAAGAATTTCTCCATCTCCTCTTCCAGGAACTTGCGGGCCTTGGGATCCACGGGAGTGAGACGGTACTCGTTGATGAGCATGGTCTGGTGCTTGACCCACTTCTGCCACGCCTCCTTGGAGACGTTCTCATAGATCCGCTTGCCCAGGTCCCCCGGGTACGGGGGGAAATCCAGGCCCTCGGCCTCCTTACCCAGCATGATGCAGTTCACCGTTCGAGCCATGTGCTTGTCCTTCCTCTTGGTTCAGTGTGTTCAGCAGTCGGGCCACGGGGGCGGCGAGTCCGAGGCCGGCCGAAGTCCCGGAGTTATACCAGACCCGTCCGGCACCTTCCATCACACCACCGGCAGGGTCTTCCAGCCGCACCAGCAGCGGCGTGATGCGCAGGCGGAAGTGCGTGAAGGTATGTACGAACGGCTCCCAGGCCCGGGGCGGCGCCGGTTCCACACCCAGTTGGATGCGGCACCAGGCCAGGGCATGGTCCTCGGATGCCACCTCGGGGAAACCCCACAGGCCGCCCCAGAGGCCCGGGGCGGGCCGCTGCTCCAGCAACACACCCCGGGGGCCGGCAATCATCAGCATGCAGGTGTCACGCAGGGGTTGGGAGCGCTTCGGACGGGGCGTCGGCAGATCACCGGTCCGGCCGCTGACGCGGGCCACGCAATCCCGGGCCACCGGGCAGCCGGTGCAGGCGGGACGTGTGCGCGTGCACACCGTGGCGCCCAGATCCATGATGGCCTGGGTGTAATGGGCCACCCGGTCCCCGGGGGTCCGCTCCTCGGCAAGCCGCCACAATCGCCCGAGCACCGCCGATGAACCGCTCCAGCCCTCGATGCCCGCGTGCCGGGCCAGCACGCGCCTGACATTGCCGTCGAGAATCGGGCGGCGCTCGCCGAACGCCAGGGAGAGGATGGCGCCGGCGGTGGACCGCCCGATGCCCGGCAAGGCCTCGAGTGCCTCCGGATCCCGGGGAAATCGGCCTCCGTAACGCGTGCACAGGACCTGTGCCGCCTTGTGCAGGTTGCGGGCGCGGGCGTAGTAACCGAGCCCGGACCAGTGATGGAGCACATCATCCAGGGGCGCCCCGGCGAGACGATCGACACTCGGGAAACGGTCCATGAAACGCCGGAAATACGGGATCACCGTATCCACCCGGGTCTGCTGCAGCATGATCTCGGAGACCCACACTCGATACGGCGTGGGGTCCTGTTGCCAGGGCAGGTCATGGCGACCGTGGTGGTCGTACCAGGCGAGCAGACGTTGACTGAAATCGGATCGGGACACGGGAAGGCATGGTCAGGGTTCGAAGATCAGGATTCAAGGCGCCGGGAGCGTCGCCGGCCCTGTGCCACCCGGGGCGCGGCGGCGTCGCTCGGCCCGCTCCCGGGCCGTCTGCTCCAGCCTTGGCAGGGCATCGGCAAAGCTTCGCTGCACGGTGCGCCGCACGGCGATGGGGCCGATCACCGGCGGAATCCACACGTCCGGCTCGACCCATCCGGAGAAGCGGAAGCGGGTGTGTTCCGCATCCAGGGCATCGGCACGCCAGACGAAGTGCCCGGCACGCACGTCACTCGCCGCGGGCACGCTCACCGCGCTGTTCCACCCGCGCTCGGCCGCCCGCACGTCCAGCACATGGCGCAGGCGCCGGCAGAACACCAGTATGCAGCCCTCGATATCCGCCCGCACGCGCCGCACGCCATCGCCGAACTCTCCCATCTGCACGCTCTCGACCACCAGGGGGAAGATCCGGTCGAAGCGGTCGTAGTCATGCATCACCTCGTTGAGTTCGGTCAGCGGCGCGTTGAGGACCGCGTCCAGACTGATGTCGAGCCGCGTGCCGTCGAAACGGACCTGCACACCCGGACCATCGGCGGCGGCGTCACCCGCCGCCAGCCCCCCCAGCAGCAGCCCACAGGCAAGCCAGACCGTCCTGCCGCCCGGGGGCACGGCCGAAACGGGTCCCTTGACGGACCCTGACCGACGAAACCCGCCATTCGGGCGGCGAGCGGATGCCGCCGCCATTGCCATACAGGAATACCCGAGGCTAAGTAGAGTTCGCCAACCCATCAATCACTCCAACCCGCGGAGCCGTCATGGACAAGACCGGCGTCTACAGCAAGACCCCGAAGGGCCACCAGGAAATCCGGGAGCGGTCCCTCAAGCTGCCTCCCAAGCTTCGACAACTGCTCATCATGATCGACGGGGAGAGCGATGTGGCGACCCTGATGGAGCGTCTGGAGGCCATGGGTGACATCCGGAGCCACCTGAGCGCCCTGGAGCATCTGGACCTGATCGAGGCCAGCGGCGGGGCGGCGAATCCCCCATCCTCCGTCGCTGCCGAACCGGCGGACGATGCACTCCAGGAGACCCGGCGCAACCTCAGTCACCTGCTGCTCGACAGCCTCGGACCCAATGCCGAGTCGCTTGCCATGAAGATCGAGGGGGCGCGCAGCAGAGAGGAACTGCTCGGTCACTGCGAGACCTCGTTCGCCATGGTGCAGGACCTGCTGGGCAAGGCCCGGGCAGATGCATACCGGACCAGGGTCCGGGACATACTCGGCTGACCCCGGCCCGGCGCAGCTTGGGCATTTATCCTGACCGCACAGGCGGTTGTCGCGCCGCATCCGCACACGGACGCCCGGCTCACCGGAGCCCGGGAATCCTCGGCAGCTGCTCCCGAAGCCGTTCCTCCAGACGTTCGCGCTGTTCATCAAGTTCCGGCTGAATGCGCTCCTCGATGGCGCGGTCCACCTCCTCGCGCACCCGCTCTTCCAGGACCGGCCCCAGGTCCAGGCGAAACGACAGGTCATCAAAAGGGCCCTGAATGCGAATGGGCAGGTTCACCCCGCGCAGATCATCCAGCGGGCGCCCGCCCTGGCCCTCCAGCGTGGCCACCAGCGTGGTATCCACGCGGTAATCAAGGCGTTCGCGGGGCAGGTCGGCATTGCCCTGCCCGCGCACACGCAGCAGCGGCGAAGAGGCGCGCAGGTCATCGCTGGTGACCACGCCCTCGCGGATTGTGAAGCTGCCCTCCATTTCGGAGAAATCGGTCTGGTTGGGTTCTTCGCTTCGCTCCACCGGGCGCCCCCTGAAGCGCGCCTCGGCATCGCGGATGATCTGCGCCACGTTGATGCCCTTGACCGCGCCGTCGGTGAACCGGAACTCGCCGGCGCCGTTGAGGCCGGACACCATGGCCCGGATGCTGTTGCCCCGCGTATCGATGCGCGCCTGGAGGCGGGTAGTGCCCGCGAGCAGTCCCTCGCCTTCGGTGAGGTCGTCCAGCAACGGGCCGGCACGCACGCCCTGCAGGGCGTGCTCGAAGGCGTAGCGCGGGATGCTGTCGCGCACATCCAGACGCATGCTGGCTTCCACGGACCCTTCATAAAGCTGGCCCGTGAACGGCTTGATCTCCACCAACCCGTCGCGGGACGTCAGGGTGAGCGACAGACCGGACAGGTTCAGGCGGCTGACCACCATCTCGGCGACGGTGAGCCGGGCGTTCAGGTCGAGGGAACGCAGCATCTCCACCGGCAACTCGATGACATCGTCGGGCCAGCCCTCGCGCTCGGCGGCGGGGGCGTCAGCCGGCGTTTCGGACGGCGGCGGCAGATACCGGTCCAGATCGATGCGGTCCACGTCCAGCTCGGCGCGAATGGCCGGCCGGTCGTACTGGCTCACCTGCGCGCTGCCCTGCATGCGCGTGTCGTCGAGGCGCACATCCAACCCGGTGAGGCTCGCGGCATCCCCGTCGGCCTCGAAGTCCAGCTCCAGTGCCACGCGGGTGAGCACATCCGGGTCGGTGGTCTCGGGCGGTATCTGGCCCAAGCCTTCCAGCAGGGTTCGCGCGCTGAACGTGTTGGAACGCAACTCGCCCGTGGCGCGCGGCGTGTCCGTATCGAGGCCACGGATCCGCACCTGCCCGGAGAGCTCCATGCCCAGGATCTCCAGGGTCAGGCGCTCGATGCCGGCCACGCCGCTGGCCAGATCCACACCCATGTCCGCCTGGATACGGGCGGACATGTCGGCGGGCAGCGGCTCGCCGCTCAGGTCCACGGCTGCCACCAGCCGGCGCAGGTCGTAACGCTGGGCGGCGGGATCGAGGGTGACCCGGGCGTTGAGGTCCAGGGCCGCCGTCATGACGGGATCTTCCTGGTGGAGCGTCAGGGACATCTCCAGCGGGGTTTCGACGCCCGGACGAAGTCTGCCCAGTTCCAGATTGAACGGATCGACGCGAAGCGCAGTGCCCGACTGGTCGTCACGCCAGGAGACGCGCGCGTCGCGAATCACCACGCCGCCCACGTCCAGATCGCGAAGCCCCGGGGCGCCATCGCCCGGCCCGCGTCCGGGG
>SKOF01000213.1 GCA_007120155.1 Thioalkalivibrio sp.
CTGCTGGCGGCGATCGTCTGGCTGGCGGTGCTGGCAGGATCCGGCGATTTCGTGCCGGGCGGTTATCTCATGGGCCTGGAGCAGGATCATGCGCCGCATCTGAAGCTGATCTTTGCGCTCCTGGTGGCGGGGTTCGGTGTCAAGGCCGCGCTGGTGCCCCTGCACAGCTGGTTGCCCCGGGCGATGGTCGCGCCGGCGCCGGTGAGCGCCCTGCTGCATGCGGTGGCGGTGGTCAAGGCGGGCGCCTTCGGCATTGTGCGCGTGGTCAACGATGTCTATGGCACCACCCTCACGCTCGACCTCGGGCTCGCGCTGCCGCTCATGGCACTGGCCGTGATCACCATCGTCTACGGTTCCGTGCGCGCGCTGTTCACCGACGACATCAAGCGCCGCCTGGCGTTCTCCACCGTGAGCCAGGTGTCCTACATCGTGCTGGGCGTGGCGCTGGCCGGGCCGCTGGGTGCCGTGGGCGGGCTGGTGCATCTGGTGCACCAGGGGCTGATGAAGATCACCCTGTTTTTCTGCGCCGGCAATTTTGCCGAGACACTGGGCATCCACAAAGTGGGTGAGATGAAGGGGGTGGGGCGGCGCATGCCGCTGACCATGCTGTGTTTCACCGTCGGTGCCCTGGGCATGATCGGCGTGCCGCCTTTGGCCGGGTTCGTGAGCAAGTGGTACCTGGGCCTCGGCGCGCTGGAAATGCAGCACTACTGGGTCCTGGGCGCATTGGTGGTCAGCAGCCTGCTCAATGCCATGTATTTTCTGCCGCCCCTGATCAATGGCTGGTTCCGCCGCCGGGAGACGGCCTGGCCGGGCTCCCATCTGGATCATACCCGTTTCGAGACCCACTGGATGCTGCTGGCGCCGACCCTGTTCGCGGGTGCGCTTGGCCTGGGCGCGGGCGTCCTGGCGGGCATGCCCCTGAGCCCGCTGGACTGGGTGTCGCTGATCGTGGAGCGCGATTACGCCCCGGAGGCCGGATCATGATGGCGGCGATGCTTCTGCTGGTGCCCCTGCTGCCGCTGGCCCTGGCCGCAATCGTGATGATGCCCGGGGCCGCCGGGGTGCGGCGCCTCACTCCCTGGGCGGTGCTTCCAGGGCTCGTGGTGGCGGTGTGGTTTCCCGAGGGTACCCAGTCTGTCTACCCGTGGTTGCTGCTGGGCCTGGAGCTGCACCTGGATGTGCCGGGGCGTGCGTTCCTGCTGCTCACCGCGCTGCTCTGGGGCGCCGCCGGCCTGTATGCCCTGGGCTATATGCGTGGCGATGCCCACGAGTGCCGCTTCCACCTGTTCTTCCTGCTGGCGATGAGCGGCAACCTGGGCCTGGTGCTGGCCGCGGATGCCGTGGGCTTCTATGTGTTCTTCGCCCTGATGAGCCTGGCCTCCTACGGTCTGGTGATTCACGCCGGAGGCGCTCAGGTGCGCCGGGCCGGACGCATCTACCTGATCCTGGCGGTGCTGGGCGAGGTGGCGCTGTTTGCCGGCCTGGTGATGCATGTCTCCGTGGCGGGGGGGCTGCATTTTGCCCAGCTGGCCGCCGCCCCGTTGTCGCCCGTCACCGCCGGATTGCTGCTGACCGGCTTCGGCATCAAGGCGGGCCTGATCCCGTTGCACGTGTGGTTGCCCCTGGCCCATCCGGCGGCGCCGACCCCGGCCAGTGCCGTGCTCTCCGGGGCCATGATCAAGGCGGGCCTGCTGGGTCTGCTGCGCCTGCTGCAGGTGGAAGGGCCGGGCTGGCCGGAACTGGGCGCGCTGCTGTTGGTGCTGGGGCTTGGGGGGGCCTTTCTGGCGGCCCTGGCGGGGGTCATGCAGCAGCGGCCCAAGACGATCCTGGCCTACTCCAGCGTCAGCCAGATGGGGTTCATGATCACGGGTGTGGGGCTCATCTTCCTGCTGCCCGATGCCGGTGAGGCGCTGCTGGTGGCGGTGCTGCTCTATGCCGTGCACCACGGCCTTGCCAAGGGTGCCCTGTTCCTGGGGGTGGGCATCGTCGAGCGCCGCCGCGCTCCCTGGACGATGGCGGTGCTGGCGCTCCCGGCCCTGGCCCTGGCGGGTCTGCCCTGGACCAGCGGCGCTGTGGCCAAGCAGGCGCTCAAGGCCCCGCTGGCTGAGGCGCCCGCCTGGGCCGGCACGGTGGCAACGCTGCTGACATGGGCGGCGGTGGGCACCACCCTGCTCATGGTCCGCTTCCTGTGGCGCATGGGCGCGAACGGTGAGCAGGGCCGCAGCGCGCTGCCCTGGCAGATGCTGCTGCCCTGGCTGGCCCTGTCCTCGGCGGCCCTTCTGCTGCCCTGGATCGCGCCGGGCGGGGCCGGCCTGGCCTGGTCGCTGCTGTGGCCCCTGGGGCTCGGCGTGCTGGCCGCGTTCATCGCGGCACGCGTTCTGCGGGGACGCCGGCTCCCCGATGTGCCGGAAGGCGACCTGCTGGTGCCGCTGGAACGGGCGCTCCTGGCGGCGGCCGCCATGGTGCGCATGATGCCGTTTCTGTGGCGCGGCTATGGCGAGGCGCTGACACGTGCGCGTTTCCGTCTCGTGTGGCGACGCGTGCGTCATCGCATCGCACGGCTCGAGGCGATCCTCTCGCGCTGGGAGAGCGTGGGCATCCTGTTCATGATGCTCGTGGTGGCAGTGTTCTGGAGTCTTCGGGTTTGAAGGGTGCGCCGGGAAGGAGTGGTACGTTGGGGTGAGGAACGAACCCCGACACGCCGGGCTTCTGGAGATCTCCGCCATGTTGGGGTTCGCTGTGCTCACCCCAACCTACGGTTCTGTTGGTTCTTCCTCTGTGACCTCTGTGGCTCAAACGCATTTCGATCCGCCCGGGCATCCCAGCGCCTTTCCCGGGTGTGGCACACTGTGAACGGCGGTTTCGGGGCCGTGGAGGACCGCATGCCCCGCGTCAGGCCCACGGATCGTCCTGGAGCACCCATGACTTACAGCCTCACGGATCTGGTCGGCAATATCGGCGTGGCGATGATCGTGTTCGCGTATTTCCGGCTGCAGATCGGGCGCTGGCGGTCCCGGGATCTCCCTTATCTGCTGTTCAATCTGTTCGGTGCCATACTGGTCGTCGTATCCCTGGTGTTCGATTTCAACCTGTCCACCATGATCCTGCAGATCTTCTGGATCGTGATCAGCCTCGTCGGACTCGCGCACCTGTACCGCGACCGCCACCGCATGGAGACCGGCCCATGACACTGGTCGATATTCAGACCCGCCTGCGGGGCGTGCTGGAGTACCGGGACCTGCGCAGCCTGCCTGCCTGGAAGCGCCCGCTGATCGGCGCCCTGCGCATCGTCTGGGGTATCGCGCGGGAGCTGGCCGAAGGGCAGCTCACGCTGCGTGCCATGAGCCTGGTCTACACCACGCTGCTGTCCATGGTGCCGCTGCTGGCCCTGGCGTTCTCCGTGCTCAAGGCATTCGGCGCCCACAACCAGCTGGAACCGCTGCTCCTCAGCGTGCTCGAGCCCCTGGGAGAGCAGGGCGTGGAGATCGTCGAGAACATCATCCATTTCGTGGATAACATGCGGGTCGGCGTATTGGGCTTCATCGGGTTGATCTTCCTCATCTACACGGTGATCGCCCTGGTCCAGAAGATCGAGACCGCCTTCAACTACACCTGGCGCATCAGCGGCACCCGGGGGCTGGCCCAGCGTTTCAGCAACTATCTCAGTGTGATCCTGGTGGGGCCGGTGCTGGTGGTCTCGGCACTTGGCATCACCGCATCCGTCATGGCCACTTCGGTGATGCAGCAGGCCATGGAGGTGCAACTCCTGGGCGACGCGGTGCAGCTGGCCGGGCGCATGGTGCCCTACCTGCTGATCATCGGCGCCTTTGCATTCGTCTATGTGTTCGTGCCCAACACCCGGGTGAGGATCTTCCCGGCCCTGGTGGGGGCTGTGGTGGCGGGTCTGCTGTGGCAGAGCACCGGCTGGGTGTTTGCCGCCATGGTGGCGGGCTCCACACGCTATGCGGCCATCTACTCCAGCTTCGCCATCATGATCATGCTGCTCATCTGGCTGTACCTGTGCTGGCTGATACTGCTCATCGGTGCCAACGTCGCCTTCTTCGTGCAGTACCCGGAGTACATGCTGGTGCGCCGGGGCGAGGTGCACCTGTCCAGCGCGCTCAAGGAACGCCTGGCGCTGCGGGTGATGCAGCTGATCGGCACCCGCTTCCATGCCGGCCGCGGCGCCATGAAGCTCGATGATATAGCCCACGAACTGGATATGCCGGTGGAGGCCGTGGTCCGCGTCACCGACGCCCTGCGCGCCGCCGGCCTGCTGGTGGCCACCGGTCAGGACCCCGTTGCCTACGTGCCCGGACGTGACACCGATCAGATCACGCTGAAGTCCTGCCTGGACGCGGTACGCGGTGCCGACAGCACCGTACCCGGCCCCCGGGAGGAGGATCCGCGGATCGACGAGCTGGTGGAGGAACTGGACCAGGCGCTGGGGGAGCGGCTGGAGGGGAGGACGTTACAGGCGCTTATTGAGCGCGGCGGTGAGGCGACAGGGGAGAGGCGAAAGGCGACGGGGCAGGCCGGAATCGCCTGACGCCTTTCGCCTTACGCCTCAC
>SKOF01000404.1 GCA_007120155.1 Thioalkalivibrio sp.
AGGCCCGCAGACAGGCCGGACGCTCACAGTGCTGGCAGGAGAGCGCCAGGAAGTCGAGCGCCGGCTCGTTCTCGCCGCCAAGCCAGATGACCCGGTTGCGGTTCTCGCCCGGTCCCAGGCCATGCTCGGCCTTGCAGGCCGCCTCGCAGCTCTTGCAGCCGATGCAGCGCTCCAGGTCGATCATCAGTGCCAGTTGCATGGCCATTTCACTCCCGTGGCATCATCGGCCGCCCAGGCGCCACCAGTAGATCTCGCTGCCTCCCGCCACATATTGAGGCATGAACGTCACCACCACCACGTGCGCGACCAGGGCGATCAGAAACGCCCAGGCGAACACGATATGGAACAGGCGCCAGTATGCCTGCACGGGCGGGACCGAGGCCCGCAGACCGGTCAGTTTCGCTTCCCTCAGCGCCAGACGCTGATAGGCCAGAGACAGGCCGGGCGCACGAAGCCAATGGCCCGGTGTCACGGAAAACAGCGCCTCCCGTGCCTGCGGATCGAGTCTCTGCAGCAGCGCCTCCTTGCGCCGGATGATGTCCCGGATTTCGTCCTTCACGCGGGGGGGAACGGGACTGAAGGCCGCCGACTTGCTGCCGAAGGTGGCCGCCATGGGCGCGGACAGGCGCACGCGCCCGACGACTCCCGTCACGATCAGCAGCACCAGACAGACCAGCATGAAAAGCGGCGGACCCTGCAGATCGGCCACGGCGTGGATGGCGACGAAAAACATCCCCACCGTGCTCGCCATCACGTGCACCACGTACAGGCGATTCGGCACGAGGCTGAGCCCGGTGCGTTTGCCAAGCGCAAAGGCGAAGGGCGAGAGCAGCAGAACGGAGCCCAGGATTGCCGCCGACTGAAGCACCGGCGACCCGGGACGATGGAAGTCCTCGGGCAGGAGCGGTTTGAGCAGCAGATAGACGATCAGCGCGATGCACAGACCGATCACCAGCCGGATCAGCGCACCATTGGACAGGTCCGGTCGTTCCGGTGCCAAGTGATCTCGTTCGCCTGCACGTGCCGGCAATGCGGTTTCCTTCAGGGGTACTCGCAAGATGACCTCCGGGTGCGTACCTCATGACCGCCGTGCCCGGGCCCGGTTCCTCTTCCCGGGCCGTTCGAGTCTACCTTTCACGCAGCCGTGTCACCACTCCACGTCCGGGCCGGGGCAGCCGGGTGCGCCGGCGTGTACCGGAGATGAACCCGGCGACAGGGCCCGCGGCCTTGTCGGTGCCGGGCATCGACCCTTGACTGACTGACCGGACGGTCAGTATTCTGGCCAACTTTCCGGTCCTGCAGGATTGCGCCATGTCAGGCGACAACAGTCATTCCCCCCCGGGCACTGCCACGCCGGACACGGTCTCGCGCATCCTGCGCACGGCCCTGGACCTGTTCTCCAGCCAAGGTTTCGACGCGGTGTCCATGAATGCCGTCGCCGCTGCGGCCGGCGTGAGCAAGGCGAACATATTTCATCATTTCCGCTCCAAGCATGAACTCTACATTCAGGCGTTGCGCGAGGCCTGCCGGGAGTCCCGGGAGGAACTGGAGGCCCTGAACATGGAGGATGGCCCCATCGGCGAACAGCTCGCCGACTTCGCCGTAAAGCACCTGACTTCCATGCTGGACAACGCCCGCGATACCCGCCTGATCCTGCGCGAGGTGCTGGAAAACGCCCCGGGTCGGGCCGAGGAACTGGCCCGGGACGTGTTCCGCGACGGCTTCGAGCGCCTGGTGGAAACCGTCCGACTGGGCCAGCGGCTGGGTGAACTGGACCCCGACCTGCCGCCGGGCTTCATTGCGGTCATGATGCTCGCGGCCAACGTGTTCTTCGCGCAATCCCGGGAAGTGCTGCGCCATCTTCCCGGCGTGGACTTCGCCGACGACCCGAAACGTTACAGCCGGATGTACATGCAGGTCCTGCTCCGCGGCGCGGGCCCTGCCGCCACATAGAACCGTACCCGTCAAGCACCACCAAGGAACTTTCCATGAAAGCCCTCAGCCTCCTGTTGCTCGCCCCCCTGCTGCTGATTGGTCTGGTTGCCTGTGGCCCGGATCCGGACAACGGTACGGAGCAGGAACCGCCGCGCGGCACCACCATCACCGCCGAAGCAGTGACGATCGATACGGTGCGCATCACCGAGGAGACGCTCGGCATTGTACGTACCACCGCGGCACCCACCGTCGCCGCCGAGGTGGCCGCGCGAATCGTGGAGATCCTGGCGGACGAAGGCGATGCCGTGGCCGCCGGCGAACTCCTGGCACGGCTGGACGACGGCGACTTCCGTCTTGCGGCGCAACGGGCCCGTGCGGAGATCTCACGGCTAGAGGCACTGATCGAGAACCAGCAACGCCAGGTGACACGCAACCGCCAGCTGCTGGAACGCAACATGGTCTCCGAGAGCGACGTGGACAACGCCCAGGCCGAACTGCGCGCCCTGGAGGGCCAGCTGGCCTCCACCCGCGCCGAGCTGGAGCAGGCCGAGCGCAACATCGAGCGCACGCGCATCAAGGCCCCGGTGGACGGCCGGGTGGAAAGCCGCGAGGCGGACGTGGGCGGCTGGGCGAACCAGGGCACCTCTCTGTTCCGGATCTCCACGGACCGGCTGCTGCGCGCCCAGCTGCCCTTCCCGGAGTACGTTGCCGACCGGCTGCGCACCGGACTGACCGTGGAACTGCGCTCACCGGTGGCCCGGGATCAGCAGGTGGACGGCACCATCACCGAAATCCGCCCCATGCTGGGCAGCAGCACCCGCGCCGTGATGATCATCGCCGAGTTCGACAACCCGGGCGGCTGGCGCCCCGGCGCCAGCGTCAACGGCCGGGTGGTGCTGGAGACCCGTGAAGGGGCGCTGCTGGTGCCGGACATGAGCATCGTGCTGCGGCCCGCGGGCAGCGTGGTGTACGTGATCGAGGACGATACCGCCCGCCAGCGCGTGGTGCGCACCGGGGTGCGCACCAACGGCATGATCGAGGTGCTCGACGGGCTTGAAGCCGGTGAAAGAGTTGCGGTTGACGGAGCCGGATTTCTCACCGACGGAGCGCCCGTGAACGTGTCGGAGCCCGACTGATGACGCTGCCTGAACTATCCATCAGGCGCCACGTCCTGGCGTACATGATGAGCGCCGTACTGGTGCTCTTCGGTCTCATCTCCATGGACCGGCTCGGCGTGGACCGTTTCCCGTCCATCGATTTCCCCGTGGTGTCGGTGACGACCGTGCTTACCGGCGCCAACCCGGACGTGGTGGACGCGTCCATGACCAGCATCATCGAGTCTTCCGTCAACAGCGTGCCGGGTATCGACTCGGTGCAGTCGTCCTCCTCGCCCGGCGTGTCGGTGGTGGCCATCACCTTCAACCTCAACAAGGACATCGACGTGGCCTTCAACGAGGTCCAGGCCAAGGTGAACCAGGTGCTGCGCCAGCTGCCGGCGGACGCCGACCCCCCGGTGGTGGCCAAGGTGGAGACCGACGCGTCGCCCATCATGTGGATCGCGCTGCAGGGTGACCGCACCCAGCAGCAGCTGAACCAGTACGCCCGCAACGTGGTACGCAAGTCCCTGGAAACCATCGACGGCGTGGGCGAGGTGCGCCTGGGCGGACGGCGCGACCGCACCATCCGGGTGAATCTGTATCCGGAGCAGCTCTCGTCGCTGGACCTCACGGTGCAGGACATCATGGAGGCCTTCGAGCGCGAACACTTCCAGCTGCCCGGCGGCTTCCTGGTGGGTGAACGCACGGAGCGGCTCATCAAGCTGGATCTCGAATTCCACAATCCCCGGGATCTGGAACGCCTGGTGATCGAACACCGCGACGGAACGATCATCCGGCTGCGGGACGTGGCCACCGTGGAGGACGATCTCGAGGACTTCCGGCGCCTTGCCCGCTTCAACAGCGAACCCACCGTGGGGTTAGGCATCGTCAAGGTGCCGGGCAGCAACACCATCGCCATCGTCAACGAGGTGAAAAAACGTCTGGCCGAGGAGATCGAGCCGCAGCTCCCGCCGGGCATGCACCTTTCCATCGCCTCGGACCATTCGGTGTTCATCCTGGACATGATCTACGCGCTGCTGGACAAGATCGTGCTGGGGACCTTCCTGGCAGCCCTGGTGGTACTCATCTTCCTGAAGAACTTCCGGGCGACGATCATCATCGCCACCGCCATTCCGGTGTCTCTGCTGGGCGCTGTGGCGGCCATGTACTTCCTGGGCTACACCTTCAACTCCATGACCCTGCTGGCGCTGCTGCTGCTCATCGGCGTGGTGGTCGACGACGCCATCGTGGTGCTGGAAAACATCTACCGCCACCGGGAGACCATCGAACCCGACCCCATCAAGGGCGCCCTGCTCGGCACCAACCAGGTGGTGTTCGCCATCCTCGCGACCACCCTCGCGCTGGTGGCCATCTTTGCCCCGGTGGTGTTCATGGGCGGCATCATCGGCCGCTTCTTCGAGTCCTTCGCCGTGGTGGTGGCGGTGGGCGTGATCATCTCCTACTTCGTGGCGGTGACCCTGACCCCCATGCTGTGTTCCCGTTTCCTGCGGGTCAGCCCGACACACGGGCGGCTCTA
>SKOF01000468.1 GCA_007120155.1 Thioalkalivibrio sp.
CGAAGTACGCAGAGCATCAGGACCTTGCGAGAAGTCAAATCTCAGCCAGCCTTCCTGGAAGCCGGTCGGCACCTGGAAGTTGGTGTAGGTCAAAGTCGGGAACGTATCACGTTCCGGCTCACCCATGATCTCGGTCGCCGCTGGACGAGAGCCATCACGTGAGAAGCGAATGACATTGGCCTCACGACACAGTTGGAACCCGGTGACCGGCGGCGGCGGAGAAACGATGATGCCGGTGGCCGGCTCACGCTCTTCGCGGTCCCAGATGCGGGTCCTGATAACTTCGCAGGCAAAACCGGCCGACCAGTTAGGCGCACCACTGGAACGCCAGGTGTTGGTAAATGGCGGCAGCGGGTCCAGAATCGGACGGAAGCCACCCGGTGCGTCGTCGGTGTGGAAACGCTTGGTAGGGAATGTCACGACCCACTCGGTGCGACCCAACAGATCGGAACGAACAGAGTATTCGTTAAACAGCTGATCATACATCAACGTAGCGTTGACCGCCTCACCACCGGTCGGCCACTCCTGAGTATCGACGAAAACGTTGCCAAGATTGTCTCTGAGGAACACGTTCGAAATCGTATCCCCATCGCGCAAGTTCGGGAAGACTGAACCCGGATCGGTGTGATCGATGGTACCACGTGCCCAGAAAGCGTCCAGAGCAACCGCGTTGTAGGTCAGCATGGTGCCCTCGCGTACGTTGACGATTGAAGCGCCACCAAACACGCCGCCGCTCACCGGCTCCATCGCAGTGTCCGGCTCACCCGGAATGCCGAAGCCAAAGCCCCAGGGGCCAGCAGCCCACGCCTCGTTCAGAATGGAGCAGGGCGCACCAAAGGCCCCACCACTGCGCGGCACGCCATTAACGTGCTTGGCTGCGCTGGCCGCTGGGAAACCGTCGATGTCAACCACGTTCCCCATCTCGATAATTTCGATGTAACCCGACTTGGTCCGCTCAAGACCCTGCGGGCCACGGTCATTAAAGTCTCCAGTGTACTGGAAGTTCAGGAACGCCTGCTCGCCAACTTCACCGGGCGTACCACCCTGGAAGTAAGGAACGGTACAGCTGGTATCGGTGGTGATCATCTTGGCGCCGCCGCCAGCATCCGGCACAATCGCGGCAGTCCAGACGTCGTACGGGGACAGGTAAAGGTTGAAGTCGAGAACTTCTCGAGAGTTCAACGCCTCAATGAACCGCACTTTGACCGCCTTGGTCTCGTTACGCGTATTGACGATTGAGATCAGCGTGTTATTGCCTTCGCGGGCAGTGTAATACGGGAAGAGCAGCACCTGGCCCAAGCCATCCGGGTTGACGTTGACGGCATGCGAGACGCTAGCCATCCCTGCCAAACCCGTCAGACCTGCCAAGACTGCAGTCGACAAAGCATTTCTTTTCATTACAACACTCCTAAAAAATTGTTAACACAGGGCTCTGCATCATTAGTGCCGCCGAGTCAGCTACTCCCGACTCGACCGACACCCGTGATTCTAAGTCAAATCGTTACCAAATGTAAAGCGGTGATTTCATCCGCGTAAGTACCACCACTGCCCGTCATGCAGAATCCAGCGCTCCTCGATCTCGGTTGGCACTCTCATCCTGGAAACGCCGGTCGGACCCGTTGTGACCTGGTAAGTGAGGTTAATCCGCGCATCGCAGACCTCGCCCTCACATTCTACCGAAATCAGCTCAGCTTCAAGAACCCGAATTGGACGTCGGGCCATATCCACCATGAAGACCGACAGCGGGGTCATCTCCTTGAAGCCCGGACTGTGCATTTCCCATGCCGACGCAAAATCGTGCTCAATCAGATAGGCCCAGCGCTGCTCGATGCGCTGTTCCGGCGGAACAACCGACTCAACGGTGTCTGGCTGGCAAGCCGCCAGGAAGGCCGCGGCGGAAAGCATCAACATGCAGGTGATCAAATTTCTTGGCATTTTTATCCCTTGTAAACAAAATCAAACAACAAACTGTAGCGGCTCGGCGGCGGGCAGTTTCAATCTCTCAAACCGGCCCGCAACGGCTGCAAACCGCGAAACTGGCGCACCATCTCGTCGGACACATCGCGCAGGCGGTCGCTGGAATCGATCACCGACGGCGTAATCAGCACCAGCGTCTCGGTGCGCACGGTCTCGTTGCGGGTCTGACGGAACAATGCACCCAGTCCGGGGACACGCTGGATACCCGGCACGCCGGATTGCGACTGGGTCTCGTCGTCCTGGATCAACCCCCCCAGCATGATGGTTTGCCCGGACTGGACAGCGACATCGGTCGAGATGGACCGGGTATTGATGGTCGGGTTGTCACCGACGCCGGGCGCGCCGGGCGAGGAAACCTCCTGGCGGATGTCAAGATAGACCAGACCGCCGGGGTTGACCCGAGGGGTCACGTCCAGCGTCACCCCGGTGCTAATGAATTGAACATTGCCTATGGTGCCGGCCCCTTCGCCGACGGTGCCGCCGACAAATCGGGTCGACTGCACCGGCAGCTGGCTGCCCACATTGATCGTGGCGCTGGAGTTGTTGCGCACCATCAGCGACGGCGATGAGATCGTGCGAACATTCGAGACCGTCTCCAGCGCGTCGATGGTCGCGGCGACAAAGGTGCGATCAACGGCGCGGCGGGTCACGCTTCCCAATGCTCCGGTACCGGCGCCGAAAATCAATGCGTTCTGGTCCCGACTGGGGGCAAAGCCGTTGGGCAGTTCCGGGCCACCGGCATCGGGACCGGTATTGGCCAGAAACCAGCTGACGCCATAGCGCAGTTGATCGGTCAGTTCGACGATCAGCACCTGGGCTTCAACCAGCACCTGCAGCGGCTCTTCGTCCAGGCGGCGGATCGCCGACAGGATGGCGTCATACTGAGCCGGCGTGGCCTGAATCAGCAGGGAATTGGTCTCGGTGACGGCGGTAATGCGGACATCGCCGTCGTCACCCAGAGCCAGGCCGCCTTCGGTGGCCCGCGGCTGTTCGGCTCGAGCCGGCTCCTGACGGCGCATTTCGCCCGCGCTGGTGATGGTGGCCGGTTCCATGCCCGGCGCCAAGGCACCCCGTTCGGCCCTTGGGCGCGTGGCTCGCGTCCCGCCAGTGCCGAAGATGTCGCCGAGGTAACCCGCCAGGACATCGGCTTCCAGGTTTTTGACCCGGTACACCCAAAGCCGCGCACCGGCCCCCGGGCTGGAGCGATCCAGACGAGCGATCCAGCGCTCGGCCTGGTCGAGATAGTGTTCGTTGGGCGTGATGACCATGATCGCGTTGAGGCGCTCCAGCGGCAGGAAGCGGAACATGCCGGCCAACGGCGTATCGCCGCCTTCGCCGAACACGGCTTCCAGTTCCGGCAGCAACTCACCAACCTCGATGCGATCGAGACTGAACAAGCCCACCGACATGCCGGCCAACCAGTCCACGTCGAAGGTTTCGATGATTTGCAGGTAATTGCGCAATTCGAAGCGCGTACCGGCCAGGAACAGCAGGCTGCGGGCGTCGTCAGCCCGCATGACCCCATCTTCGCGCGCGTAAGGTTCGAGGATTTCCGCCATCTGCCCAGGGGCGATATAGCGCAGCGGCACTGCCATGACTTCGTAACCTCGGGCTCGGGCGGCCGAATCAAAGCGCGGCACCAGATTGCCGCGGACGGCATCACTGATGGGCAAAACGTGATATCGCCCTTCGCGCCAGATGATGGTTGCGCCGTTCCAGCGCAACAACATTTCCAAGACCGGCATGACCTGGTCGCGGGTCAATGGCCGGGCAGTGGCGAACGTCACCTCACCGGAAACGCCGGGGGCAATAGTGTAGTTTTCCTGGAACAGCTGGCCGAGGATCGCCTGGACGACCTCCTGGATCCCCTGACCTTCAAAGTTGAGGGTGATTTCACCGTCTTCGCCGGGCGGCTCGGCCCGCGGTGCGGTCGCCCGCTCGTTGATGAACACTCCGGTGCCGACAAAACGCTCCGAGCCGGTAAAGGCATCTTCCTCGTCGATCTCCTCCGCGCCCAGCAGCACCTCGTCCAACGACGGATCCACCTCCAGCGCCACCGCCGGTCGCAGCCGCTGCTCCTGCCCGGCAGGTTCGGAACGCTCGGGCAGGGCCGTACACGCCGCCAGCAGCAGTGCGGCCAAAACCGTCGCGGCAAGACGCGCCCACTGACGACCCAGCGGCCGGTTTAATTCCATCTTCATCGATTATCCTGTTGTTGTTGGGCGCGTCGTTCGGCCTCGGCGCGCAGTTCCGCGCGTCGTTCGGCCACGCGCCGTCGGATTTCTTCAGCGCGGGTGCGAGCCGCGTCGTCAATCTGGGCCGGCTCTGCCGCCTCTTCTTCGGTTTCGGGCGCTTCAGCCGCGGCGACCGGGGTCGGCGCCGGACGGCTGGACGCCGGGCGGGTCAGACCACGCGTGTTGACCTCCAGTTCCAACCCGGCGCTGCGGCCGTCCACCGCAACGAAATTGACCATGCGCGGCTCGATGCGATCCAGCCGCCAGGCTGCCTGCTCACCCTCCAGGCTCATACCTTCGCGCAAAACCAGCGTGCGATTGGCTTCCTGATCGCGGATCATGGCCATGCGCATATC
>SKOF01000271.1 GCA_007120155.1 Thioalkalivibrio sp.
AGCGTGCGGGTGCAGTACACGCCCACGCTGCTCATGTTCGACGAATCCGGCGAGGTGGTGGCGCGCATCAACGGCTACTTCCCGCCCCATCGCTTCCGGGTGGCGCTGGACTACATCGGGGAGCGCAGGGAGAACGACATGACCTTCCCGGAATATCTCGCCAAGGTCGGTGAGGAACCGGCCTCGGGCAAGTTGCACGTGCGCGATGAATGGATGACGCCGCCCTTCGACCTCTCCGAGGTCATCAACGGCAGCGACCGGCCGTTGCTGGTGTTTTTCGAGCAGGAGCAATGCTCGGCCTGCGACGAGCTGCACACGGACATCCTGGTGCGCGACGACAGCGAGGAACTGCTGCAGCAGTTCGATATCGCCCACGTGGATATCTGGTCCCGGGATACGCTGACCACCCCCTGGGGCGAGACCATGGAAGCCCGGGAATGGGCCCGCGACATGAACGTGATCTTTACGCCCACCATGGTGTTCATCCACCCGGAGGACGGCGAGGTGATCCGCACCGAGGGCTATTTCCGCACGTTCCACGTGCAGGGCGTGATGCATTACGTGCTCAGCGGCGCGTACAGGGAACAGCCGGAGTTGCAGCGCTATCTCGATGCGCGTGCCTACGAGCTGCGCGACCAGGGCATCGAAGTCAATCTCATGGACTGACCGGATGGCTGCCGGGACACCGGCGTTCATCATGCGCCATCACGACATGGCCAGCAGCTCCAGCATGGTCCGGGCAGCATTGGAGTGGGTGCGCTCCCGGTGTACCACGGTGCCGAGATGGCGCACCGGTTGGAGCCCCGCGACGGGCAGGACGCGCAATGAATCGTCCAGAAGCGTTTCCGGCAGCAGGCTCCAGCCCATGCCGATCGAGACCAGCATCCGGATGGTTTCCAGATAGGTGGTTTCCACGATGCGCCGGGGCACGATGCCGTGCGTGCGCAGTGCGGTGTCGATGATCTCCCGTGTGAATGTGCCCGGCGGCGGCAGGACCGCGTCATGATCGCTCAGGCGGCAGGCGCCTTCCGACGTCAGGGGATGGTCCCGGGCCGCCACAGGCAGCAACGGGTCCTCCCAGACGGTCCGTGTGCGCAACTGCGGGTGTTGCGCTTCCGGCAGGGTCACCACTGCCAGGTCCACATCACCGTGGGCCACCGCGTGACAGGCCTCCTCCGATTCCATGAAGCGGATGTCCAGATCCACCGCCGGATAGGTGCGGGTGAAGGTTTTGAGCACCGGCGGCAACCGGTGCAGGCCCACGTGATGGGAGGTGGCCAGCCAAAGCGGACCCGCCACCTGGCCGCTCAGGTTGTCCAGGCTGCGGCGCGCCTCGTCCAGCCCGGCCAGGATGTGGCGCGCCTGGGGCAGCAGGACCCGGCCCGCCTCGGTGAGGTTGACACGTCGCCCGATGCGGTCGAACAGGCGCTGGCCAAGCGTGTCCTCCAGGGCGGCGACGCGCTTGCTGACGGCTGGCTGCGTCAGGTGCAGGCGCTCCGCCGCCAGAGAGAAGGAGCGGCTTTCGGCCACGGCCAGGAAGGTGTGCAGGTGGTCCAGATCCATCATGCGCCCGATTTATGAATTCCATTATGGAATCTAGCACATGAAAAACATGAATTGGAGTTATTTGATAGGCCGCCCTAGACTGCTTCTATCACTGTAAGCGGGAGTGCCTCGAATGACCGGCAAGACCCTGTATGACAAGCTGTGGGATGCCCACGTGGTGCGGTCCGAGGCGGACGGCACGGCGCTGCTCTATATCGACCGTCACCTGGTCCACGAGGTGACCTCGCCCCAGGCCTTCGAGGGCCTGCGCCTTGCCGGGCGCAAGCCCTGGCGCACGGATACCGTACTGGCGGTGCCGGATCACAATGTGCCCACCACCCATCGGGATCAGGGTATCAGCGACCCGGTGTCCCGTATCCAGGTGGAGACCCTGGACGCCAACGTGCACGAGTTCGGCATCACCTTCTTCCCCATGAACGACGTGCGCCAGGGCATCGTGCACGTGATCGGCCCGGAGCAGGGCGCGACGCTGCCGGGCATGACCGTGGTGTGCGGTGATTCCCACACCTCCACCCACGGTGCCTTCGGCGCGCTTGCCTTCGGCATCGGCACCTCCGAGGTGGAGCACGTGCTGGCCACCCAGTGCCTGTTGCAGAAGAAGATGAAGAACATGCTGGTGTCCGTGGACGGCAAGGCGGGCCCGGGCGTGACCGCCAAGGACATCGTGCTGGCCGTCATCGGCGAGATCGGCACCGCCGGCGGCACCGGCTACGCCATCGAGTTCGGCGGCGAGGCCATCCGCGATCTGTCCATGGAAGGCCGCATGACCGTGTGCAACATGGCCATCGAGGCCGGCGCCCGGGCGGGCATGGTGGCGGTGGACGACACCACCATCGAGTACGTCAAGGGTCGGACCTACGCACCCAGCGGCGAACTGTGGGACAAGGCCGTGGCCGCCTGGCGCGAACTGCACAGTGACGCCGACGCCCGCTTTGACCAGGTGGTGCGCATCGACGCCGCGTCCATCGCCCCCCAGGTGAGTTGGGGGACCTCGCCCGAGATGGTGGCGCCGGTGACCGGTCGGGTGCCGGATCCGGCCGAGGCCACGGACCCGGTGAAGGCATCCGGCATGAAGCGGGCCCTGGAGTACATGGGGCTTGAGCCCAATACACCCATCGAGCAGATCTATATCGACAAGGTGTTCATCGGTTCGTGCACCAACTCGCGCATCGAGGACTTGCGTGCCGCCGCCGCCGTGGTGCGCGGGCGCCGCGTGGCGGAGAATGTGAAACTCGCCATGGTGGTACCCGGCTCCGGGCTCGTGAAGCGGCAGGCCGAGGAGGAGGGGCTGGACAAGGTCTTCCTGGAGGCGGGTTTCGAGTGGCGCGAGCCGGGTTGCTCCATGTGCCTGGCGATGAACGCCGACCGGCTGGAGCCGGGGGAGCGGTGTGCCTCCACCTCCAACCGGAATTTTGAAGGGCGGCAGGGCCAGGGCGGGCGCACCCACCTGGTAAGCCCTGCCATGGCAGCTGTGGCGGCGGTGAGCGGTCATTTCGCGGATGTACGCACCGTGACCCCGTCCGGCGGCTGATCGTTGTCAGTAAGGAGGACCGACATCATGCGCATGCTGATTGCGGTACTGGCTGTATTGATGCTCCTTGGCCTGAGTGGTTGCGAGAACATGAGGGGCCAGGGTGAGGGTGGCGAACCGGCTCGCGAAGCGCCTTCCGGCTACTGAGAGGGAGAGATGAGACCTCAGGCGTGACGGACACGTTCCGTACACCTGAAGATTGCAGATGGGCTGACGGTCCGCGGGGCCGTGAAGGCCACGGGCCTGAACGTGCGGACTTCGGATGCAGGCAGATCCGGGTCAGCGTACAGACAAGCAGGAGAGATGATTTCATGAAACCCCTGACCACGGTCGATGGTGTCGTGTTGCCACTGGACCGCTCCAATGTGGACACCGATGCCATCATCCCGAAGCAGTACCTGAAGTCGGTCAAGCGCACCGGCTTCGGGCCGAACCTGTTCGATGACTGGCGTTACCTGGAGCCGGGCGAGCCCGGCATGGACCATTCCGGGCGCAAGCCGAACCCGGATTTCGTGCTCAACGACCCCCGCTACCTGGGGGCTGAGATCCTGCTGGCGCGCAAAAACTTCGGCTGCGGCTCGTCCCGGGAGCACGCCGTCTGGGCGCTCACCGACTATGGCATCCGGGTAGTGATCGCCCCTAGCTTTGCCGACATCTTTTTCAGCAACAGCTTCAAGAACGGCCTGCTCCCGATCGTCCTGGACGAAGTCGTTGTGGATCGCCTGTTCGAAGAGGTTGCCGCGACGCCCGGTTACCGCCTCAAGGTGGACCTGGCCGGGCAGACGGTCACGACCCCGTCCGGCGAGGCGTTCGATTTCGAGGTGGGCGAGTTCCACAAGCATTGCCTGCTGAACGGCCTGGACGACATCGGCCTCACCCTGCAGCATGCCGACGAGATCGGCGCCTACGAGGAGCGCCGCCGCGCCGAGGCGCCGTGGCTGTTTCGCTGATTCTGAATGGACAGGATTAACTAACAGGATTAACAGAATTTGCAGGGTTAAAAAGCACTTTGAAATCATGTAGATCGAATTAATCCTGTCCATCGCCTTTTCAAGTCCATTTACGAAGGAACCCGAACGATGACCAAGAAGATCCTGGTGCTGCCCGGTGACGGCATCGGCCCCGAGATCGTGGCCGAGGCCACGAAGCTGCTGAACGCCCTGCGCCGGGACCACGGTCTCGACGTGGAACTGGAAGAGGCCCCTGTGGGCGGCGCGGGCTATGAGGCCGCCGGTGTGCCACTGCCCGATGACACCCTGGAGCTTGCCAGGGAGGCGGACGCCGTGCTGCTCGGCGCCGTGGGAGGACCGCAGTACGACACCCTGGATTGGGAACTGCGGCCTGAGCGCGGGCTGCTGGGTCTGCGCTCGGAGCTGAACCTGTTCGCCAACCTTCGACCGGCGATCCTCTACCCGCAGCTGGCCTCCGCCTCGGCGCTCAAGCCCGCGATCGTGGGGGGGCTG
>SKOF01000460.1 GCA_007120155.1 Thioalkalivibrio sp.
CCCTTTGCGGAAAAGGGCGCGTGGTGATGGTGCCCACATGGGCCAGGTTGACGGCTCCGCCGTGGTACTGGCCGCTGCGCCACTCAATGTCTTTCTGACCGGCCCCGCGAACGGACTCCAGGACCAGCATGTGCGGATAGGCCCGCTTCGGGGGATGCGGATGCGCGCGGGGATTCGGATAGGGGGTCACGGCCACGAGCCGGTAGGGCTGCCCCTCCTTGCGGAAGGCCCCGTTGAAGGAGACGACGGAGATGTAGATCTCCTCGCCCACGCGCCGTTCGAGTGACCGCACGAGCCGGTGATACCGGGCCGAGGGCCACAGGTCTCCGCGGCCGTTCGAATACGATGGCTGCCCCCTGGATATCCGATTCTCCGGCATTGCCGCCTCCCGGGATGATCATGACTGCGGGTGCCCGACGGATCAGCACGCGCCCGTCCTGCCGGAACACGCGGTGATCCGCCCCGCAAGGCGCATGGTACTATGGCGCGCGCCATACATGATTCAATTGAGTACCTGAATGAACCGTCGGCCCGCTCTGTCCCGGCCGCTCTCCATACGCGTATCCCATATACAGGGTACGGTCATATCCCAAACAGGTTGTTTCCCTGGAGCTTGCGGGGTTCTAGCCTCCTAGACCATGGAACCGGACGCCATCCCCTCACCCTCCCCCCCGTCACCACAGGGCATCTGTCCCATGGGAGGCCGCGGGGCACATGCGCCCAGCGAGGGACTGCTGATCCTGCACCGCCGGGACGACGGCACGCTGAAGGTGGAGACGCGGGGCGGACCCCGGGCCGGGGAAGGGGCCTACGGACTGTGCCCCGTGGAACACCTGGCCCTCGCCTTGGGCGGCTGCCTGTCGGAGTTCGCGGGCCGCTTCATGGAACGCCGCCGGTTGCCCACCGCCATGCGCCTGGACATCCGGTGGAAGGTGAGCATCCGGCGATGCACCGTCGAATCACTGTGCGTGACCCTTCATATCGCCACCACCCTGGATGAAATGGCCCGGGAGACGTTCCACCGTATGCTGGACCTGTGCCCCGTGCACAAGGCACTGCTGGGCAATGTGGACGTGGAACTCGAGGTGGTTGAATTAAAGGTTGAAGGTTGAAGGTTGAAGGATGAGTTAAACCCCTGATCTCCCTCCCCTCATGGGTAGGGCCGGGGTGGTTTCATTCAACCTTCATCCTTCAACCTTCATCCTTCCACAAACTATCCTTCATCCTTCCGACCGCCTTCGGCGGTCGGCGGACTCGCCAGAATGTGCGTCTCCTCGTCATAGCGCCCCTTCAACTCGTCCTTGAGGGTGCCCTCCCACAAGGGCACGCCCACGAAGTACCCGGCACGGCCGATCATATGGGCAGCCACGGGCGCGGTCAGCATGATGAAGCCGATCACCGCGACGACACGCACCAGCACGTTGACCTCCCAGAAGTACACGCCCACCCCGACCAGCATGAGGCCGGCGCCGAGCACACCGGCCTTGGTGGTGGCGTGCATGCGGGTGAGCAGGTCCGGCATGCGCCAGACACCCAGGCCGGCCACCAGCATGAAGCCGGCGCCGACGACCAGGAAAAAGCTGGTCACGAACTCAATCATCTTCGCGATGCCCTCCCTTCTCCAGGTACCTGGCAAACCCGATGGCGGCCAGGAAGGCAGTCAGTGCGATGACCAGGGCGACGTCGAGGAAGGCGGTCTTGCCGCTGGTGATCACATACACGGCGATGAAACCCACCGTCAGCGAGGCGATCAGCTCCAGCGCCACCACACGATCCGGCAGGCTGGGGCCGCGCACCAGCCGGATCAGGCTGAACAGCAGGGCCAGACCGAGCAGTACATAGGCGATGAACGAGGCAACAGTGAGCATGATCCCTCCGCGTCAGCGCAGCAATTCCAGCATCCGGGTTTCCATGTACCGGATACTGGCGTGCACCTCGGCCTCGTCGTCGAAATACATGACGTGGATGTAGAGCACCTTCCGGTCACTGGAGACGTCGAGGCTCAGCGTCCCCGGGGTGAGCGAGATGAGGTTCGCCAGGATGGTGATCTCGCCGTCGCTCTGGGCTATCAACGGAAAGGCGATCACCGCCGGGCGCATGTGATGGGTACGCGTGAGCACGTCATGGGCCACGCGCAGGTTGGACTTCACCAGTTCCTTGATGAAGAAGCCCACGAAGCGCACGAAACGCGGCCCTTTGCCCGCGTAGTTGGCGAACGCGGGCAGGTCGCGAAGCGCATAGGCCAGGATCAGGTAGCCCAGCACGAAACCGATGAACAGGTTGATGGCAGTGAAGTGGCCGGACAGCGACACCCAGATCAGCGCCAGGATGATGTTCCAGGTGAGCGCGATCATGTGGTCCGCCCTCCCAGCACGGCCTCGATGTAGAGCGCAGGGTTGAGCATCTCGTGGGCCGCGCGCTCGGCCAGCAGGTAGATGGGCTGGCCGTAGAGACCGATGAACAGGGTCATGAGGGCAAGCCCGACAATCGGCAACACCATCAGCCACAGGCCGCCGCCCTGCCCGGATACCGCCGCGGCCTGCCCGTCACCGCCATCGGGCTGGGCCTTCCAGAAGACCTCCGCCCAGATCTTGATCATGGAGTAGAGCGTCAGCAGACCCACCAGCAGCGCGACCCCCACGATCCACCAGGCCTCGACCTCCACGCCGGCACGGATCAGGATGAACTTGGCGAAGAATCCGGACAACGGCGGGAGGCCGGCCAGGGAGAGCGCCGGCACCATGAACAGCACACCGAGCCAGGGATGGGTGCGGTACAGACCGCCCAGCTTCTTGAGTTCATGGGTGCCCTTGAGCCGATGCACCACGCCGCTCACCAGGAACAGGTTCGCCTTCACGATGATGTGGTGCATGATGTAGAACACGCCGCCCACGATGGCCAGCGGGGTGAACAGTGCGAGCCCCAGGATCATGTAGCCGATCTGGCTGATGATGTGGAACGACAGGATGCGCCGGATTTCGAACTGCGCCGCGGCGCCCAGCACGCCCGTGAGCATGGTCAGCCCGGCCATCCACAGCAGCAGCGTATGGGTATAGCCCACGTCCTGGTCGAAGATCAGCGTGAACACCCGGAACAGCGCGTACACCCCCACCTTGGTGAGCAGGCCGGCGAACAGCGCCGAGACGGCCACCAGCGGCGTGTGATAGGAGGCCGGCAGCCAGAAGAAGAACGGAAACGCCGCCGCCTTGATGCCGAACGACACCATGAACAGCATGGCGATGACCGTGATGATCCCCGGGTCGTCCACGTCGTCCAGCTTCACGGCCAGGTCGGCCATGTTGAGCGTGCCGGTCAGGCCGTAGAGCAGTCCGATGCCCGAGAGCAGCAGCACGGAGGACAGCAGGTTCAGCGTCACGTACTTGATGGCGCCTTCCATCTGCGCGCGCTCGCCGCCGAGGATCAGCAGGGCGAACGAGGCGACCAGCATGACCTCGAACCACACGTACAGGTTGAAGATGTCGCCTGTCAGGAAGGCGCCGTTGACGCCGGCCAGCAGCAGGTGCATGAGCGGGTAATACCCGAAGTGCTCGTGGCGTGCGCTCACGCCGGACAGCGAGTAGACGGCTACCGCCAGGCCGATGATGGCGGTGAGGACCACCATGATGGCCCCGAGCATGTCGGACACCAGCACGATCCCGAACGGCGCCTGCCAGTTGCCCATGTGCATCACGAGGATGCCCTCGCGCCACGTGGCAAGCAGGAGATCCACCGACACCCACATGAGCGCGAGCGTGCCGATCACGCCGATGGCGCGCTGGGCCAGGCGCGACTGCCACAGGGCCAGCGACACGGCGCCCGCCAGCAACGGTATGATCACCGGCAACGCCACAACCGTGGTCATGTGTCGGTATCCTTCATCTGGTCCATGTCATCGGCACCGACTACCTCGTACGCCCGGTGGATGAGCACCACGGCAAAGGCCAGCACGCCGAAACCGATCACGATGGCCGTGAGGATGAGCGCCTGCGCCAGCGGGTCCGCCACCGGTCCGTCCGGCACCAGCGCACCCTCCGGCACCAGCGGCGGAAGGCCCCGGTCCATGCCCGCCGCCGTGAAGATCAGCAGGTTGGCCGCGTTGGACAGCAGGATGAGCCCGATCACCAGCTTCACGATGGAGCGGCGCAGGATCATGTACACGGCGGCGGCATAGAGGCCGCCGACGGCGAAGGCCATTAGCGTTTCCATGGGGAAACGCTCCTGAAGTAGGAAGGGGGAATTGGGAAGTGGGAATGGGAGCCCGCTTCGTTCACCCTTGCGTTGGCCATCAACGTCTGCCCGATTGTCTGGTCGTCTTGATGCATGTGATCAATATGGCGATCAACTCGTCGCATTCGTTCATCAGAGCCGCAAGCCTCGGGCCCGCGGACACATTGGATTCCTTCAGCAACTCCAGCCAGTAGAGCGTCTCTTCAATCTCCTGCAGCGCGAGGCCCAGCTTGCTTCTGAACTCCGCCCGGGAGCGACTGTGCCGGCATTCCCGATAGTGCGCGCCCACCGATGTCGCCGAGCGCAGCACCTGCCTGCCGATGATTCGG
>SKOF01000202.1 GCA_007120155.1 Thioalkalivibrio sp.
GGCGTGCTCGGCCTGCCGGACACGGGCGGACAGGTGGTCTACATCCTGGACCAGGTCAGGGCGCTGGAGCGCGAAATGCGCGACCGGCTCTCGGAGCAGGGCCTGGAGATCGAGCCCCGCATCCGCGTGGTGACCCGCCTCATCCCGGAGGCCCGGGGCACCACCTGCGACGAGCCCGAGGAGGGCATCTCCGGCACCGAGGGCGCGCGCATTCTGCGGGTACCGTTCCGCAGCGACGACGGGGAGATCATCCCCCAGTGGATCTCCCGCTTCGAGATCTGGCCCTACCTGGAACGCTTCGCCGACGAGGTGGAACGCACCATCCTCGCGGATCTGGGCGGCCGGCCGGATCTGGTCATCGGCAACTACTCCGACGGCAACCTGGTGGCCTCGCTGCTCTCGGCGCGCATGCACGTCACCCAATGCAACATCGCCCACGCCCTGGAGAAGACCAAGTACCTCTATTCAGATCTCTACTGGAAGGACAACGACGCCCAGTATCACTTCGCCACGCAGTTCACCGCCGACCTGATCGCCATGAACTCCGCGGACTTCATCATCACCAGCACCTATCAGGAGATCGCCGGCACCAACGACGAGATCGGCCAGTACGAGAGCTACATGCACTTCGCCATGCCGGACCTCTACCGGGTGGTGCACGGCATCAACGTATTCGATCCCAAGTTCAACATCGTCTCGCCCGGCGCCGACGACCGCGTGTACTTCCCGTATACGGACACCGAACACCGCATCAGCGGTCTGCACGGCGAGATCGAGGACATGATCTTCGGTGGGCCCCGGGAGGACGCCCGGGGCGTGCTGTCGGATCCCGGCCGCCCGGTGATCTTCACCATGGCGCGCCTGGACCGGATCAAGAACATCACGGGACTGGTGTCCTGGTATGCCGAACACCCGGAACTGCGCAATCGGGCCAACCTGGTGGTGGTGGCGGGTGCCGTGGACCCGCATCATTCCGACGACCGGGAGGAGCAGGCCCAGATCGAGCGCATGCACGCGCTTTTCGACGAATATGGCCTGGACGGATGCGTACGCTGGCTGGGGGTTCGCCTGGACAAGACGGTATCCGGCGAGATCTACCGCTGCATCGCCGATCACCGGGGGATCTTCGTGCAGCCGGCCCTGTTCGAGGCCTTCGGCCTGACGGTGATCGAGGCCATGGCCTCGGGCCTGCCCACCTTCGCCACCCGCTACGGCGGCCCGCTGGAGATCATCGAACACGGAGAGAGCGGCTTTCACATCGACCCGAACCACGGCGAGGACGCGGCCACGCAGATCGCGGAGTTCCTCGCGCGCTGCGCCGCAGACCCGGCGCAATGGGACGCCGTCTCCCGGGCCGCCATCAGCCGGGTGGAGGAACGCTACACCTGGCGCCTGTATGCGCAGCGCATGATGACCCTGTCGCGCATCTACGGTTTCTGGAAGTATGTGACCAACCTGGAACGCGCGGAAACCCAGCGTTACCTGGAGATGTTCCACACGCTGCAGTTCAGGCCGATGGCGCTTTTGAAGTGAGAAGGGTGAATTGGGAAGTGCGAAGAAAGGAGGATTCACCCCGGACGGGTGACGCAGGTGGTCGGTATCGATTTTAATTCCCACTTCTCAATTCACCCTTCTCAAGTTTCCCTGTCACACCTCACTTGACAAAACGGCGCGTTCGTCGGATGAGTAAATTGTCGTTCTCACTGCCCCTTCACCTGTACTAAGCTTTAGGGGAGCGGGCAGCGCCTTCGCCGGTCGCGGGAGGAACTGCCAGTCCATGTACCGTGACACGGGTGCCGGCCGGTTGATGACGTGATCCATCGTTTTCAGTCAGGTTTTGTGCTGCATAACCCGACGCCCCGACGCCGGTTTCCCGAGTTGACTTCCTCCGCACAGCCCGGAGGCGCAGTCGCACCGTCGCGGCGCACGGCACCGCCCCGCCCCGGAACAGGCATCGGAACTGCACCCGCCCCGGGGCGTCCAATAAAGCAGGTGAAGTGCCGGGAAACGGGCGCGCATCCGGCGTGCCAAAGCCATACCGCTGACCGGAACACATCGGGTACACGCCCCAGGCGGCGTCCGAGGGTCGAACGCGCGGTTCGTTCTCTGCCATGGCCCTCAATTTGCATGGCCAGATTGGCCACACACTGCGTCCTGACGAGGAGGTAAAGACGTTATGGATTCCGCAGAAACCCTGATTGCCCAGTACGCACGGGAGTATCAGAAGCGCCAGGAATCGGAAATGCCGCTGGCGGCCTATCTGGAGGCCTGCAGCGACGATCCCCTGATGTATGCCACCGCCGGCGAACGGCTGGTTGCCGCCATCGGCGAACCCAATGTCCTCGATACCTCCAAGGACGAGCGCCTGGGGCGCATCTTCCTCAACCGGACCATCAAGGTGTACCCGGCCTTTGAGGACTTTTACGGCATGGAGGAGACCATCGAGCGCATCGTCGGCTTTTTCCGCTACGCGGCACAGGGGCTGGAGGAATGCAAGCAGATCCTCTATCTGCTGGGTCCTGTGGGAGGCGGCAAGTCCTCCCTGGCCGAACGGCTCAAGAGCCTCATGGAGAAACACCCCATCTACGTGCTCAAGGCCGGTGACGAGATCTCTCCGGTATTCGAGAGTCCCCTGGGCCTGTTCGACCCGGAGACCCACGGCGCCGACCTGGAAACCCGTTTCGGCATCCCGAAGCGTCGCCTCACCGGTCTCATATCGCCCTGGGCGGTCAAGCGGCTGGACGAGTTCGGCGGCGACATCGCGCGCTTCTCCGTGGTGCGCATCTATCCGTCCAAACTGCGCCAGATCGCCATCGCCAAGACGGAACCGGGCGACGAGAACAACCAGGACATCTCGTCGCTGGTGGGCAAGGTGGACATCCGCAAGCTGGAGCTCTACAGCCAGAACGACACGGATGCCTACAGCTACTCCGGCGGGCTCAACCGCGCAAACCAGGGGCTGCTGGAGTTCGTGGAGATGTTCAAGGCGCCCATCAAGATGCTGCACCCCCTGCTGACCGCTACCCAGGAAGCCAACTACGTGGGCACCGAGAACATCGGCGCCATCCCCTTCCAGGGCGTGATCATGGCCCATTCCAACGAGGCCGAGTGGCAGGCGTTCCGCAACAACAGGAACAACGAGGCCTTCCTGGACCGCATCTCCGTGATCAAGGTGCCCTATTGCCTGCGGGCCACGGAAGAAAGGCTCATCTACGACAAGCTGATCCGCACGAGCGAGCTGAGCGAGGCGCCCTGCGCCCCGGCCACCCTGGACCTGCTGGCGCGGTTCTCCGTGCTCACCCGTCTGAAGGAGCACGAGAACTCCAGCCTGTACTCCAAGATGCGCACCTACGACGGCGAAAGCCTCAAGGACACCGACCCCAAGGCCAAGTCCATGCAGGAATACCGGGACGTGGCGGGCGTGGACGAGGGCATGACCGGCGTCTCCACCCGTTTCGCCTTCAAGGTCCTCTCCGAGACCTTCAACTACGACAACCGCGAGGTGGCCGCCGACCCGGTGCATCTGCTCTACATGCTGGAGCAATCCATCCGCAGGGAACAGTTCCCGGAGGAGACCGAGCGGCGCTACCTGGAGTTCATCAAGTCGGAGCTGGCGCCGCGCTACGCGGACTTCATCGGCAACGAGATCCAGAAGGCGTACCTGGAGTCCTACCACGACTTCGGCCAGAACCTGTTCGAACGCTACGTGAGCTATGCCGACGCGTGGATCGAGGACCACGACTTCAAGGACCCGGATACCGGACAGATGCTGGACCGCCCGGGCCTCAACCAGGAACTGTCCAAGATCGAGAAGGCCGCCGGCATCGCCAACCCCAAGGACTTCCGCAACGAGGTGGTGAAGTTCGCCTTGCGCTCCCAGGCCGCCCAGGGCGGCAAGATGCCCTCCTGGACCTCCTACGAGAAGATCCGCGAGGTGATCGAGAAGCGCATGTTCAGCCAGGTGGAGGACCTGCTCCCGGTGATCAGCTTCGGCACCAAGGCGGATTCCGACCTGGAGCGCAAGCACAGCGACTTCGTGCAGCGCATGGTGGAGCGGGGCTACACCGAGCGCCAGGTGCGCCGCCTGGTGGAATGGTACATGCGCGTCAAGCAGGCGGGCTGAACACCCGCCGGAGGGGATCACACCTGTGGTGAACATCGTCGATCGGCGTCTCAACCCCAAGGACAAGAGCCTGGCCAATCGCCAGCGCTTCATCCGAAGGGCCAAGCGGCAGATCCTGGATGCGGTGCGCGACATCTCCGCGCGGCGCAGGGTCACCGAGGTGGGCCAGGGTGAGGAGGAGATCCGCATCCCCTCGGACGGACTGCAGGAACCCTCGTTTCGCAAGGACCAGAGCACCGGCACGCGCCGGCACGTGGTGCCCGGCAACAAGGAGTATCACGCCGGCGACCGCATTGCGCGCCCCGACGGCGGCGGCGGCGGGCCCGGCCCGGGGGGCAGCCCGGACGGCGAAGGCGAGGACGCGTTCCAGTTCACCGTGAGCCGCGACGAGTTCCTGGACCTGTTCTTCGAGAATCTCGAACTGCCGGA
>SKOF01000130.1 GCA_007120155.1 Thioalkalivibrio sp.
CGGCGGGCTCGGCGGGCTCGGCGGGCTCGGCGGGCTCGGCGGGCTCGGCGGGCTCGGGAACCTCCTCGGCGGCCTCGGCGGGCTCGGGAACCTCCTCGGCGGCCTCGGGTGGATTGATGCCCGATTTGACTTCCGATCCCTGTCTTCCCTTCAACACGTCCAACAAGCTTGCCTTCTTCTCGACTACGGGCTCGGCTGCGGGCTCTTCCTTCTGCGGCTTTCCAGCAGCCATCTGAGCAAGTTTTTCTGACAAAGTTAGGCTTTCCATTTGAGTTCCTCTCTCGTTTGGGTGGGCACGATTGTACTGCCGCATTCTGTATCCGAAAGCATCCGCCGCGGTAAGCGAACACCCATCAATGTAAGGACAACCTCCAAAAGCCGCGCAGGCTGTCGGGTTAGGTTCTACGTCCGCCGCCACACATCCGCTTTCGTGTAGCGCGAGCATTTTTTCAGCATCAGCACACACAGATCCCCAACCATCCGCAATTCGCGGCAAATCAAAGAACCCATCAACGGCTCGAGCTCCACGAGGCACCCGAGGACGACCATCAGCGCTGTGTGGATTGGGGCGAGCCGCGTAGTACACCCACCGAACCGCGACCGTCGAAACGCCTCGAAGCTGCGTAGCGGCCTGTGCATAAATGATCGCCTGCGGATCCTCTGCAAGCTCCTCCTCGCTCATCGCCCAGCGCAAATCTTTTGTGAACTTATGGTCCAGCACCAGCTTGCCTGGATCCTCCACATCAATGTAGCCCTGCATTTTCCAGCCGGAGCCGCCCGGTATTACGAAGTGCTTCTCAACTAGCAAATTCGGCGAAGGTGCCGGCAACAACCCGATGCCCTTGACGATTGTACGTCCGATATCATCACTACCGGGATGCTCAGCTTTTTCAAGCCACTTCGCGGCTCGATCATGCGCCAAAGTGCCGAACTGCTGCTCCGGCGTTTTTGGCTGCTTGATCCCATCGATGTACCGCTTAGCCCATTTGCGCGGACAAAGGCGAAACAGCGATACCTGAGTTGGTGAGAATAACTGGGTTTCTGTCACCATGGCAAAGCACCCTACTTGACTAGGTGTGAAAACGCAAGCGCTTACTTTTGTATTCTGGCACTTTTTCGAACGTAGATATCTAACTCGCCGCGATCATAGGCTTCGCGCAGCTCCGGATCCTTTTCGAGCGCTTCGAATAGCGCGTCAGCGCAACCCAAGTGAGCTACTCCCACAAAACGAGTCGATTGTACCCAGATTTGTTTCCCAGACTTCTTTCCATCACAGAAAATACAAGTCGGGCGGCTCCCGGCGGCTGTTTCTACCAGGTCTTGAAAGACTTCAGTACATTTTGTCAAGCACGGCTCCGTTGCGTCGAGTGCGATGTTGGGCCAGGCCAACCCAGCGAGTCTTGCGAGCTCGGTAAAACCGAAAGCCGCGCTGGGGTAGCCACACCTTTCAGCCCAAGAAACAAGCGCCTGTAGGCCCTCTTCGCCCACTTTTACGTGGTGTTTTCGACCTTTCGCGGCCCGAAGGCCTTTGTGGAATGTAGCGACATCGAAAGAGGCTCGCCCTTTCCACACCGAAGAGGCGAAAAAGTCAAGAAAAGCGCCAATAGGCTCTTTTTTATCGCCGCCCATCCAGTATGCCCAGCGATGGAAAAAGCCGAAACAATCCGATTTTACAGTTACTTTTTGCATATGAATACACTCACGGCGGCGACAAAAGCGTCATCGTCGGGGAAAAGATCGGCAAGCCTTATCAGATCGGTTAGGGCCGAAGACAAAGAAGTGTGGCCGCTAGCCCTTTCCCAAGCTTTGAGGGCAGACAGGTGATCTTCTGGGTAATGTCCGAACACCCGCTGACCCCGCGGCGGGTCAATCGCCTCTAGATCAGCTTTTGATGCTTCCAACCTAGTAGGCCAGCGATCCGCGAAAGCGGCGAGAAAATCGCCCACTGGGTTCTCGCCCGGATACAAGCGCTCGAGAGCCCCGAGGTTCCAGAGGTTGAATCGAGCGAATCTCATGCCCTCTCTCCTAGTCGGATAACCGCACCATCTTGAGGCCCCGGAGAATCCTTTGCTAGCGTCTCGATTATCGTCTCCTTGTCTCCCTTGCCGTGCCTGTTGATCCAGGCGATCAGCGATTGGGGATCGATACGCCAGTAGCGAATGGGTCTACCCTTCCAGCGGCGACGTGTCTCTCCCTGAGATATGGCTCGCAGAGCCTGCGATATGTGCCGGGTTTCGGGCTCGACCTTGCTCTTTGGGAACACTGAATCCCATGAATCGCTTATTGCTTGCGGGTTACAAAGTAGAGTGTTGCCGAGCCTACGAACAAGGCCGGTTCCGCGGGCATCAACCGGCTGCGGGTGCATCAAGTAGACTACGAGCCACTCGCAGACACGGCTATTCCAGTCACTCGATGCGAGCAGCATGTCCGTGATCTCCGAAATCGACCCTTCTACCCAAAAGCGGCCGGCTGGAACCACTGCTCGGTCCCTCTGAAGAGCTAGAATGTGTTGAGGTATTGTGGTCGTCTTCCACTCTTCCTTTTTTTGAGGCGGCAGGGACTCGAGATAATCCTTCGCCTCACTGTTCGATCGCACGTATAGAAACCGCTGAGCTACCGCCGCCACATCGTCTCGAGTCGCGCTTCCCTTGTGGCCGAGTAGATCGTCGTGATTCGCGGTGAGGATCAAACGAATGCAGCCGTAGAGTTCGCTTGGCTCCCGGTACTTACGAGTGAGCGGCCTTGCTGTTCGGGCTATCTCCGAGCGAAGCTTCGCGCTTGTTGGCGATCCTTTCCAAAGAGCTGGTATGGCCTCGTCGCCGAGTACGACGGGGCACCGCAGGAGTCCCTCGTTGAAGTCCGATAAGAGCTTATCGACATCTACACACGTGCCGCCCCAGATATTGGCTAGCCCCTCGCTGATAAGCGTCTTGCCCGCGCCCGGGTGCCCTGCGAGGTACAAAGCGCACAGCATCTTATTGAGATCGGGAGCGCACGCTAGCCAGTCACAAAGCTTCTCGTAGGTGTGCTCGGTTCCCGCGAAAAGCCGAAGCCAAGTGTCTACCTGGGGGTCGAATTCTGGCTGCTTGTTTTGCGTAAAAAGAGCGATCTCTCGAATAGTCTCGGTCGACGAATCGAACCTCGTGCCCTTCGCCGTCAAATCAACCACCACGCTCGAGGCCACCCTCCCGTAGTCATAAACGAGCTCGGCCGCCGTCCGGGGTCTAATGCCGGCCTGAGTGGCCTCAATGAGCCTCACAGGCGCTCTTGACAGGTGTTGCTTCGCCCTTGCGGGAACCTCCTCTTTGTTGCACGGGCCGCTGTAGCACCCATTCGAAGTTAGTAGGTAGAACTGGTGTCCCTTCTGGACAACCCACCGATTCGCAAGATCGTCGACAGAGCAGCCGGCTGATTGTGCTATGTACTCGAGCTCGTCTTTCGAATAGGGCTCGCCTTGAATTTTTCGCGCCTGTTCTTCCCTGTAGCGATCTCTCCATTCCGTGATCTTTTCGAGCGCTCCTTTGTAGGCGGTTCCGATCTCTTCGATGCCTGGACATCCGGAATCAATCGCCTCCATCAAGGAAAGGGATGGGCCGAAGACTCGTTCAAGGGCCGCTACGGAAACAGGGACTTTCTCGGTGCGGCGAGCGATACAAAGTGACAAGGCCAGATTGGCTTCATGCCTTTCTCCCGGGCGCGCATAGACATCACCGCGAAGCAGTGCCTGGGCTACCGGCTTGAGCGGATCATCTATTCGAATGTACTCGAGGGCGCGACGAACCGCGGCCTCCTGCTCGAGAAGACCGACGTCTGCCTGAGGCACAGAAACTGAAGGAGTTGTCACTCCCGGAAGGTCTGATACACCCAGAAAAAGGCCTGTTTTATGGTGAAGAGACCAGGCGATCGCCCGATCGAAAGTAGCCGGCAAGTAGAGGAGGCGGCACCCATCTTTTGTGCGTGGATCGGCAATTCCGCCCGTGAAAGCAAACCAAGATCGCCACACACTAGGAAAATTTGCAGGCTCTACAGGTTCTTTCAGCGGCACAATCACGCGAAGGCGGGTTTGGTCGTTTAAACCGTGGCGGTAGGTAGTGTAAATTACGTGCTCGAACGGCTCCAAGACCGCTAAACTCTTGAGTATTTCTGCATCGCTGCCCTCGTCTATGTCGAGCGAAAGAGCGTTGATGGCCACCACATTCTTCTTGGACCGCCCACCTTTGGGATTCATCTCGGCGAGAACCACCGCTGGCCCGTCTTTCAGCTCCGTGACAACCGATTCATCGGTCAAAGCGGCCCGATTCCCCCTCAGTTCATGGGCGGTGAACAGCTCGATCCACCCCTCCCAAGGCCGATTATCGATAACGGGACGCCCCGTATGAAACTTATTTCGATAGAGCGAGAACGATAAATAACGATAATTTTCCATGGCGACGGTCCTAGCACGCGAGGTTGAACTGATCAACCAAAAAGTTGATCTACGCATTTTCAAGGGTTTACGCTCCGAGTGTGTGCCAAATGCGCTCTTTAAGTTCTTTAACAA
>SKOF01000250.1 GCA_007120155.1 Thioalkalivibrio sp.
GACACCCAGGCCAGCATCTATACCGCGGGCCTGCTGGGCGAGCAGTACATCGCCCTGGAACCGGGCGGTGAGGACGAGGTCCTCACCCAGGGGAGCGAGATACATTTCACCCAGTCCGCCCTGGTGCTGGAACAGGTGCTCGGGCGCATCATGACCAACCTGGCCACCCAGTGACGTGACGCAAACAGGAAGCAGACAGGGACCCTGAACCATGACGATCGGCATTCGCTTCAACCGGCTGTGGCCCATGATGCTCGCGCTGTCCTGCGCGCTGTTTTTCGCCCCCGCGGTGCTGGCAGACCCCGGCGATCCGGTGGAGCAGGTGCGCGAGTCCGCCGATCGGGTCATGCAGTTGCTGCGCGATAACAAGGAACGGCTCAGCAACGACTCCAATTTCGTCTATGAGTTGGTGGAGGAGGAGATCCTGCCCCTGGTGGATTTCGAGGGCATGTCGCGCCTGATCCTCGGCCGGCACTGGCGCACGGCCAGCGCCGAGCAGCGGGCACGCTTCGTGGAAGCCTTTCGCGACACCATGGTGCGTGCCTACGCCGGCCAGCTGGCGGAACACGCCGACAAGCGCATCATCGTCAATGAACGGCGCAGCCGCACCGATGGCAACCGCGCCACCGTGGCCACCGAGATCGTGGTGGGGCAGGGCCGGTCCAACATCCCCGTGGTCTATGACATGCGCGTCGTGGACGGCCAGTGGAAGGCGTTCAACCTGACGGTGGAAAGCTGGAGCCTGGTTACCAATTTCCGCACCAGCTTCGGCGCGGAGATCGAGGGGGCGCGCGACGAGGCAGCGGGGCTGGAAGACCTGATCCAGCGCCTGGAGCGGCGGGACAGGGACCTGGTGGAAGGGGCGGTGGGTTCGTGAGCACAGGGGCCTCGGTATGGGCCGAGGACGGTGTGTTCCGGGTCCGGGGCGCGCTCGGTTTCTCCACGGTGGCGGGTCTCTGGGCCGAGGGTCTGCCGTTGTTCCGCCAGGTGTCCGGGGCGTGTGAACTGGACGTCTCGGGTGTCGAACGCGTCGACAGCGCCGGGGTCGCCCTGTTGGTTGAATGGATGCGCCTCGCCCGGGAACGCGGCGCCGTGCTGACGATCACCGGCGCGCCTCCGGCGATGAAGGACCTGATCCAGCTGGCCGACCTGCAGGACCTGCTGCCTGTCACATCTTTCCAGTAAAGCCGCCCCGAGGTCCCGTCGCGGGCCGAATTTCGCTATCATGGGCGTCTTTTTCTCACCGGACCGGGCCCGCGGGGCGCCATACATCGATGATGGACAAGCTGATCATTCGTGGGGGTCAACCCCTGTCCGGGGATGTGCGCATTTCCGGCGCCAAGAACGCCGTGTTGCCCATACTCGCCGCCACCCTCCTGGCCGACAGCCCCATGAGCATCGGCAATGTCCCGCATCTGCAGGACGTGACCACCACCATGGAGCTGCTGGGACGCATGGGCGCCACACTCACCGTGGACGAACGCATGCGCATCGAGGTGGACCCGACCACCACAAACCAGTTCGTCGCCCCATACGAGTTGGTGAAGACGATGCGCGCCTCGATCCTGGTGCTGGGTCCGATGCTGGCGCGCTTCGGGCAGGCGGAAGTATCCATGCCGGGCGGCTGTGCCATCGGCTCCCGGCCCGTGAACCTGCACGTCGACGGGCTGGCAGCCATGGGTGCGGAAATCCACGTGGACGGCGGTTATATCCGTGCCAGGGCGGATCGGCTGCGCGGCGCGCGTATCGTCATGGACATGGTGTCCGTGACGGGCACCGAGAACCTGATGATGGCGGCGGCGCTGGCCCGTGGGACCTCGGTGATCGAGAATGCCGCCCGCGAACCGGAAGTGGTGGACCTTGCCAACTGCCTCAACACCATGGGCGCGCAGATCTCCGGGGCCGGCACGGATACCATCGTGATCGACGGGGTGGACACGCTGAGTGGTTGCCGCTACGACGTGCTGCCGGACCGCATCGAGACCGGGACCTTCCTGGTAGCCGGTGCCATCACCGGCGGCCGGGTGCGCTTGCGCAGTACCGCGCCCGGCAGCCTGGATGCGGTGCTGGCCAAGCTTGAGGAGGCGGGTGCGCACATCAGCACGGGAGAGGACTGGATTGAACTGGACATGGGCGGTCGGCGACCCCGTGCGGTCAACCTGCACACGGCCCCGTATCCGGCTTTCCCGACGGATATGCAGGCCCAGTTCATGGCCCTCAATGCGGTGGCGGAGGGCACCGGCGCCATCACTGAAACGGTATTCGAGAACCGATTCATGCACGCCCTGGAACTGCAGCGCATGGGAGCGGACATCCGCGTGGAAGGCAACACTGCCATGATCAGGGGCGTGCCGCGCATGACGGGCGCGCCCGTCATGGCCACGGACCTGCGCGCCTCGGCGAGCCTGATCCTGGCCGGCCTGGTGGCCGACGGCGAGACCCTGGTGGACCGTATCTATCACATCGACCGCGGATATGAATGTATTGAAGAAAAGCTTTCCCAACTGGGCGCCAGCATCCGCCGTGTGCCCGGATAAGCGGACCGACACGTTATGAGCAACGCATCCCTCACCATTGCCCTGTCCAAGGGGCGGATCTACAAGGACACGCTGCCGCTTCTGGCAGCGGCGGGCATCACCCCCGTGGATGATCCGGAAACCAGCCGCAAGCTGATCCTGGACACCAACCTGCCGGAGGTGAAGCTGGTGGTCATTCGTGCCGCCGACGTCCCCACCTACGTGCAGTACGGTGCTGCGGACCTGGGTGTTTCCGGCAAGGACGTGCTGATGGAACACGGCGGTGAAGGCATCTACGAGCCGCTGGACCTGCGCATTGCCTGCTGCAGACTCATGGTGGCGGGGCGGCCCGGCGCCACGGAAACGGCCGGTCGCTTGCGTGTTGCCACCAAGTTTGTTAATACCACCAGACACCATTATGCCGCGCAGGGGCGGCAGGTGGAGATCATCAAGCTCTACGGTTCCATGGAGCTTGCCCCCATCGTGGGTCTTTCCGACTGCATCGTGGACCTGGTGGATACCGGCAATACCCTGCGTGCCAACGGCCTGGAGCCGTTGGAACACATCGCCGACATCAGCGCCCGGTTGGTGGTGAACAAGGCCTCGATGAAGATGAAGTCGGCACGGGTCAAGGACCTGATCCGGCTTCTCGGCGAGGCGGTGGAACGGGCGACCCCCAACCCCTGAATGCAAGAAGAACCGACTATGCGCTACCAGACCGATGACCTGCGAATCCTGGAGATCCGCGAGGTGTCGCCCCCCGTGCTCGTGCACGAAGAGCTGCCCATCACCGATGAGGCCGCGGCCACCGTGCACGACGCCCGCCTGGACATCCACAACATCCTGGCCGGCAAGGACGACCGGATGCTGGTGATTGCCGGCCCCTGTTCGATCCATGACGTGGATGCGGCCATGGAGTACGCGGGACGGCTGAAGCGCATGCGCGACGCGCTGGCCGATGACCTGCACATCGTCATGCGGGTGTATTTCGAAAAGCCGCGCACCACCGTGGGATGGAAGGGGCTCATCAACGATCCCAACCTGGACGGCAGCTTCCAGATCAACAAGGGCCTGCGCCTGGCGCGCGGGCTGCTGCTGAATCTCGCCAAGATGGGCATGCCGGCGGCCACCGAGTACCTGGACCTCATCAGCCCCCAGTACGTGGCGGACCTGGTGGCCTGGGGTGCCATCGGCGCGCGCACCACCGAGAGCCAGGTGCATCGGGAACTGGCCTCGGGCCTGTCCTGCCCGGTGGGTTTCAAGAACAGCACCGACGGCAGCCTGCAGGTGGCCGTGGACGCCATCCGCTCCGCCTCCCGTCCGCACCATTTTCTGTCGGTCACCAAGGCGGGTCATTCGGCCATCTTCTCCACCGCCGGCAATACGGACTGCCACATCATCCTGCGCGGCGGCAAGGAGCCCAACTACGATGCCCCCAGCATCGAGCGCGCGGCCGCGCAGCTCAAAGCGGCCGGACTGCCGCCGAGCCTGATGGTGGACTGCAGTCATGCCAACAGCCGCAAGGAACCCAGCCGGCAGGTGGACGTGGCCCGGTCGCTGGCCGAGCAGCTCGCCGCCGGTGACCGGCGCATCATCGGTACGATGCTGGAAAGCCACCTGGTGGGCGGGCGTCAGGATGTCTCCGACGACCGGGAACTCACCTACGGTCAGAGCATCACCGACGCGTGCATGGGCTGGGATGACACGGAGAAGGTGCTCAACGAACTGGCCACCGCCGTGCGCGCACGCCGCGAGGCGTGAGGCGTGAGGCGTGAGGGGTGAGGAGGTAGGCGTTAGGCGTTAGGCGTTAGGGGTGAGGAGGTAGGCGGGAGGGGTGAAACCACCATTACCCCAGTCCTTCCCCATGAGGGGGAGGGAATAACCGGCAGGCACTTGCATCCCTGGGCACGGTCATTACGCTCCTCGCCTAACGCCTAACGCCTAACGCCTAACGCCTAACGCCTAACGCCTAACGCCTAACGCCTAACGCCTAACGCCTAACGCCTAACGCCTAACGC
>SKOF01000329.1 GCA_007120155.1 Thioalkalivibrio sp.
CCCGGCCGGTCCGGTCCGAAGGCTGGCCGCGGGCGCGTGCCGTGTGCTGGCCGCCCCGCACAGCGGCATCGGGCCGCTGCTCGCCGCGGGGTCGCCGTGTCTCCCCCGTGCGGCCGGTCTCGCGCCGTTCCGTCCATGCGCGGCGGTCCTGGAGCTCGCGCCGGAGGGTCCCGGTCTGCTGTTCGAGGCCGGAGCGGTCCCGCAGACGGGGCTCGGCGCTGCGCCGGGGGGTGGTGTGGTCCGTGGTGGCGGGACCCCGGCCGGTTCTTGCGCCGTCGCGACCCTCGCCCTGCCAGGCGCGGCGGGTGTCAGGGCCGGGTCTGGCGCGCGACTGCCAGTCGGAGCGGGTACGCGGAACCGTGCCTCGGCTCGACGTGTCGCCGCCGCGCCGTGTGCCGCGCTGCTGCCATGAGGGGGACGACGGCCGGCCCGAGTAACGGCTGCCGGTACCCGCCCGGGGGGCTTCCCGGGTGACCGGTCCGTGCCGGCCGGTGAAGCGTTCCTGCACGGACCGGTGCTTGTAGGCCACGCCGCGCCGGTGCCACGGGTCATGACGCCAGCGATGCGTGCCCGGACGTGCCCTGCTGCCCACATGACGGTGCCGGTCATAGTGGCGGATGACGACCACGTGGCGGTGATGCCAGTTGAAGGTGCTGAAGAAGAACCCGTGGGACACCGGGACGCCGCTCACCCAGGTGATGCCGACGCTGAACGTGTGACCGTAGGGGGGATACCAGTACACCGGCGCGTACGCGGGCCACCACCAGCCACCGTAGACCACCGTGGGCCGGTAGTAGGGCACGTACACCACTCGGGGATTGGCCGGCTCGATGACGATGACCTCGCGGTCCCGAACCACCCGGATGTGTTCCTGGCGCTCCAGTTGTCCCGCCTCGTGGGCCCTGTGCCGCAGTTCCTGGATCATGGCGGCCACGTCCTCCTCCTGAAGCAGGAAGGCGTCGCCCACGTTGCGGGTCCAGGACAGGTCCTCGTTCATCTGCGCCAGTACGCGGGGGAAGGCCACCAGCGCCTTGACGCTGGGATCCCACTCCCGATCCTCCACCGCATCCACCGCGGCGCCACCCTCCAGATCGGGGTTGTCGCGGGACCAGCGTGCGGCTTCCACCACCTCCAGGGGGTACGTGGCGGCCATGAGGATCTGGGACAGGAGGGCGTCCGGGTACAGGGCGATGGGGGCCAGCATCTGTGCCAGCTCGCCTTCGGTGAAGGGTTCCTCCTCCAGGGCAGCGGCGTTGGGCGCCGTCAGGAGCATACCGAGCGTGAGCGCCAAGAGCAGGGCGGCCAGCGGTCTGGCGGGACGCTTCATGGGCTGATCCTCCTCGAACGGCGGGGTGGTGGCGGGGCGGGTGTCTGCCCCGGGCCCATAAGAGTTCCGACCTTGCGGCTCCGGCACCGTTCCCCGGGATGAACCTGTGAGCGGACACCTTCGGATGCCAATGCCCGGATGCCCGTGAGCCGGGACTCGCGTTCCAGCGTCACACAGGCAAGCTGAACGGGCACTGAACAGTGCGCTTCGGATTCCCGTCCCTGGGTAGCGATCTGGGGGGGCCGCCCATCCGCTGATGCGAGGGTGGCCAGGGCCCCTGACGGGTCAGCGGGTTTCCGTTACCCAGGGCAGGTGGTCCAGATCCACGTTTCCGCCGGAGAGGATGATGCCCACCTTGAGCCCCGCGCAGGTGCGCGGTGATTCCCGCAGTGCGGCAACCGGGACCGCGGCGGAAGGTTCGATGATCAGCTTGGTGCGTTCCCAGACAAATCGCATGGCCTCGACGATGGCCGCCTCGCCCGCTGGCAGGATGCATTCCACGTGCTCGCGCAGGATGGGGAAGGTGAGACTGCCCAGGGTGCCGCGCAGGCCGTCCGCCACGGTCCGGGGCTGTGCGCAGGGGATGATGTGCCCGGCGGCCAGGGAACGGATGGCGTCGTCGGCCCCCGCCGGTTCGGCCCCGAGAATGCGAATGTCCGGGCTGAGCGCGCGTGCCGCGATGGCCGTGCCGCTCAGCAGGCCGCCGCCCCCCACCGGCGCGATGATGACATCCAGGTCCGGGTGTTCCTCGAGCAGTTCCAGGGCGGCGGTGCCCTGTCCGGCGATGATCCGGTGGTCGTTGTAGGGGTGGATGACCGTGGCGCCGGTTTCGGCAACGAGCGCGGCCAGAGCCTCTTCCCGGGCCCGTACCGACGGCTCGCAATAGCGCACCCGGGCGCCGTAGCCCGCCACGGCCGCCTTCTTGACCGCCGGCACATCGTGGGGCATGACCACGTGGGCGGGGATGCCCCGTGTGCGTGCGGCCAGTGCCAGTGCCTGCCCGTGGTTGCCGGAGGAATGGGTGGCCACGCCCCGGGCGGCCTCGTCATCGCCGAGGGAGCAGACGGCATTGGTGGCGCCCCGGATCTTGAAGGCGCCCACCTTCTGGAGGTTCTCGCACTTGAGCAGTATGCGCGCACCGAGCCAATGGTCGAGGCTCGCGCAGGTGAATACGGGTGTGCGATGCACATGCGGCCGGATGCGTCGGGCCGCTTCGCGGATGTCGGCAAGCACGGGTGCGGGCATGGGTGAAATCCGGGGCGTGTCCCGGCTCAGATGCGGATGTTGAGCAGGCCGATGACCCCGATGGCGATCAGGTAGATGGCCACCACGTAATTGAGCAGTCGCGGTTTCACAAGGATCAGGATGCCGGCGATCAGGGCGAGCAGCGGGGCCAGGCTCAGTTGCAGGGTCATCGGGGGTGTCCTCCTCGCGGATTGTGTCGGGTTGTCCACGGGGCATGGTTCCGCCCCGGCTCCTGTTTGTAACACATGCCCGGGGTCCGGCGGCCGTACCGCCTGCCCAAATACGGCACCCGAGGGCTCAGGCGCCCAGCAGGCGGCGCAGGATTTCCGCGTAGACGCGTGACAGGACCTCCAGGTCCTCGACCCGCACGTGCTCGTCGATCTTGTGGATGCTGGCGTTCACGGGGCCCAGTTCCACCACCTGGGCGCCGGTGGGTGCGATGAACCGGCCGTCGGAGGTGCCGCCGGCGGTGGACAGGTCCGTGTCGTGGCCGGTGATCTCGCGGATGGCGGCACGGGCCGCCTCCACCAGCTCCCCCTCGGCGGTGAGGAAGGGGTGGCCCGACAGGCGCCAGGTGAGTGCATAGTCCAGGCCATGGGCATCCAGTACCTGGTGCACCCGGGCACGGATGCCCTCGTCGGTCTGTTCCGTGGAGAAGCGCAGGTTGAACGTCACCGCCAGCTCGCCGGGGATCACGTTCTCCGCTCCGGTACCCGCCTGGATGCCGGCGGTCTGGAAGGAGGTGGCCGGGAAGTGCTCGTTGCCGCGGTCCCATTCAATGCCCGCCAGCTCCGTCAGGGCGGGCAGGGCACGATGCACCGGGTTGTCCGCCAGATGGGGATAGGCCACGTGGCCCTGCTGGCCGCGCACCCGCAAGTGCCCGGAGAGGGAGCCCCGGCGTCCGTTCTTGATCACGTCGCCGAGGCGCGCGGTGCTGGAGGGTTCGCCCACCAGGCACCAGTCGATCTTCTCGTTTCTCGCCTCCAGCCATTCCACCACCTTCACGGTGCCGTTGACGGACGGGCCTTCCTCGTCGGAGGTAATGAGCAGGGCGATGGAGCCGGCGTGATCCGGATGCGCCTCGACAAAGCGCTCGCAGGCGATGACAAACGCCGCGATGGAGCTCTTCATATCCGCCGCGCCGCGCCCGTAGAGCAGCCCGTCCCGGATCTCCGGCCGGAACGGGTCCGAGGACCACTGTTCCGGCGGCCCCGGGGGCACCACGTCGGTGTGTCCGGCAAAGGCCAGCACCGGACCCTCGCTGCCCCGGCGCAGCCAGAGGTTGTCCACCTCGCCGAAGCGCAGATGATGGGCCTCGAAGCCCAGCGGCACCAGGCGCTCCGCGATGAGCTGCTGGCAGCCGGCATCCTCCGGCGTCACGGAGCGTCGGCGGATGAGTTCCCGGGCGAGGTCGAGGGTGTCGGACATCGGATGGTCAGTTGTCAGTTGTCGGTAGGGAATGGTATCGGGTGGCTGAGATGGCAGTGTAAAGCGAACCGCTACCGGAGAACTATTTGAAGCATTGTGTGAACGCCTGGGCGTCAAAGCCCACCAGCACCTGCTTGCCGTGCGCGACCACCGGGCGCCTGATGAGGGTGGGCTGCTCCAGCATCAGGGCGGCGACGTGTTTCTCGTCGATGCCGTCTCGCACGTCCTCGGGCAGCCTGCGCCAAGTGGTGCCGCGCCGGTTGAGCAGCGCCTCCCACCCCACGGCCCTGATCCAGGCATCCAGTTTCGTCGCCTCCAGGCCGTCGGCGCGGAAGTCGTGGAAGCGATAGTCGACGCCGTGCGCATCCAGCCACTTGCGGGCCTTCTTCACGGTGTCGCAGTTCCTGATGCCGTAGAGCGTGGTCATGGGTTGTCCGTGAGGGGTGAGGCGTCAGGCGTCAGGCGTCAGGCGGGAGGCGTGAGGCGTGAGGGGTAGGGGTTCTGGTCATTGACCCCTCCCCCCTCACGCCTCC
>SKOF01000087.1 GCA_007120155.1 Thioalkalivibrio sp.
CGGGTTCTAATTCGGCTACCCGGGGGTCTTCGGTGATGGTATCTGGCACAACCACCGGGGGGACAGTAATTGGTTCTGTGGGTTGAACCTCTGCAATAACAGGTTCTTCCACATCGGGCCCTGGCATGATGATGATATCCAGGTCTTCCACGAAGTCTCCATCCGCCAGGGCGCGGATTTCAAAAGTTACCGGGCCTTCAGGCATGTAGGCGTTGAGAAAATCGAGCTGGGAGGGGTCTACCTCAATGGTATATCTGCCGGGGGGCATGTCCATGGCGTAATAAGAGCCATCGGCGAAGTTTCGGATCACTTCATTGAAATCATTGTCAATCCCAATTACGATCAACCTGATACCGCCTTGCGGCTGCAGTTGATCCTGCCTCATGATCATTACCCTGCCGTCAATGATCCCTGTACGGTAAAATGGGATCACAATGCGTTTGTATTGGTTGGGATCAGCTACGAAAGAAAATTTATCTTTGGCTGGCACCAGTAGGGGGTTGGGCAATGCACCACGGATTACCTCCATGTTGTATTGGAAATAACTTTGCAGCTGGGTTATGCGTAAAATCCCATCTCTGCCTACCTGCATCTGGGCTGCACGGTCGAGGCGAACAGCCCGGGCCGGAATGATCTCATCCCCCTCGTCAAATGTCCCTGTGTTATTGTTGTCAACAAACAGGATAACCGATGCGCCGGCCCTTCCCACCTGGTTTCGGTTGCTGGTTACAATGCGGTCGGGGTTGCGGTCAAACCCCAAAGAACCCCTGAAGTTTTGCCGTGCCGTGTTCCTGCCGGATGTCACATCAACGGTTGATGTTGAGCGGACACTGTTTAAATCCATGATGAAGCCCAACCTGATAAAATGCCGCGCTGAGCGGATATCGTATCCGGCATTCAAATTAATCCTTGAAACCTGACGGATGCTCCGGCTTAATTGCATTTCAACAAGTTCAAGCTTGCTGTTGGGGATGCTATAAACGGCATTGGCCCTGAGAAACATTCCCCGGGCAAATACAGGAACACCCGGTGAGCGCATAAAGGTATAGGTGAGGCTTCCGGCCACCTGACCCTGTCCGAATGAATAATCATTGTCTGAATAAAACAGAACATCACGGTAGTTAAACCTTACATTCATTCTGCCGATGCGCATATTTAAGTCAGAGCGGTAGCGGGTGATGCTGTTTGATCCGATGATGCGGTGATCTCCGGCCACTCTGAACCCCATGGGCATGTTAAAAAGTGTAAAGGGGGTAAAGAAAGAAAGCATGACATCCTGATCTGCACCTGTGGGATTGAATACAGAATTGTCATCGTAGTGTGTGAACTGAAGACTTAGGCTCCGCCCAGTGGGATACATCACAGAAACAATGCCCCTGTAAAAAGCATCCGGTGCGATATCTGCATTCACCAGGTATTGCGACAAGACCCTGGCGGATATACTTCCGTAAGTAAAAGGCCGGCCTTCATTGAAATCCTCAATGTATTCGCTTCCGATCTTGGCGGTGAGCCAGTTGGTGACACCCATTGAAACATCGCCATGGATCAGCATCCTTTCGGCCTCAGTGGTGCCCAGGAATGTCTCGGTAAACCCCCCTTGAATATTGTAGGCAATTTCACCGGCCGGTAAAAATGTAAAGGGGATTTGGAGTCTCCGGTCAATGGTGCGGGTGTCTCCGGTAGGGGTATAAATGTTGATGGTAAGCTGCGTGGTTCCATAGGTTAGCGGAAACTCAAAACGGTAATACCCCGTGGGGTCTGCCCTGCGGAAGTCCACCAGGCGGTTGTTAAGGTAAAGCTCCACCTCTGAATCTGGTTCGGTATTTCCGTCCAGGATATAAGTTTCATAAATACGTCTGGGCTCTATGGGGGCATTGGTAATGGATGCACCACGAATGTTTCTGACCATCAAACCGGTGGTCGGTAACTGCCCTGCTGAAAAGGTTGAAAACCAGGGGGTATCCCTGACCACGTATCGCCACCTGAGGTTGCTGGTTCGAATCATATGGTCATCGCCAGAATAATTTCCGAAGACGGTTCCTTGTAAATCCCCACCAAGAAACTCGACTCCACCCACCACAGAATAACCCATATTGGGGTTTTCTGATGAAAAGCTACCGGTGATGTTATAATCGGCAAACCCCATGCCCAGTACCCTTCTTTGCCGGTCATGCGCAAGGGGGAAGAACTCCCTGGTTACCTCCCTTGCTTCGATCAGGCTACGGGCTCTTTCTCTTTCCGTGCGCTCTTCAACCGGCATGGTAAGCTCAGTTTCAAGGGCCAGTGTCAGGGTGTTCATATTGATGGTGAAGAACATTTGAAAAACCTCTTCAAAAACCAGGGGCGACATAAAAAGATCCATTTCGCCGATGCGGAAGTCGTCGGCTTCAAATGTAAAGGCCCGATCTCCGAGGATCACTTGCTGTTGGTTGAAATATATGCGGAATAGGTTGTCTGGAGTAATAAATGCTCCGGAGAGGGTAAAATCACCCGGGCTGACTTCGTGGTAGATTTGCAGCAGGCTGAAAAGCTCAGATACCGGCAAAAACATTTTATCCACGGCAAAATCATACAGTCCGGTGACGTAGACATTGCCCACACCCCGGTAGCGGAATGTCAGGAGTACTTCATCTCCCTGTGGGGCCATCTCTGCCCAGGCTGACCCCGTATTCGCCCCTCCGGCATCGTCATCCGAATAGGCAACCAGGGGCAGGCTGAGGCATACAATGAGCACCAACACCCCGAAAAAGATGTTCTTATATGTTTTCCTGGTCTCGTACAATGTGTTTTGTTGTCTTACTTAGGGCAGGGTTACCTGAATGGTTTCAGTAATTGTTGGCGCCTGAACCAAATCAGTGGGTGACATATCACCCCTTCGTGTTTCAAAAATCAGGTCCACCCGGTAATTGCCTGCCTGAAGGTCGGCGGTGTCTATCTCAAGGCGTCTGACTTCTTCAAAATAAGCGGTGGTGGTTATTTGACGTTCCTTGACCAATTGTCCCCTTCCGTCATAAACCTTGGCTGTCATGGTTCCGATAAAGGGGGCATTTCCGGTGCGCTGCAGGTTTGGGAGCAACACCATTCTGCCGTTTTCATGGCGCACCTCCACATTGGTGATGTTTAACCCGGTTGTTGCATTTCCTTTGCGGTAGAATGCGGCGATTACCTGTTCGAACCTGAAAGTAATGCGGGTGGTGATGCCTTCTTCTGCAGCGATGTCAATGTCTGCCACCTGGGGGTTGGCAAGTATTTTGACCCTGGTCCAGTATACTCCGTTTGCAGCCTGTGGCTGGGGACGTACCTGGAAACGAACGGTTTGTTGCTGACGTGGCCCAAGGACAAAAGATCTTGGGAAAACCCGAACCCATTCATTGATGGCATACTGGGCGTAAGCCACAGAGTCTTCATATTTCATGATCAGGTTTCCGTCGGCATCGGATGAAGGATATCCAAATGCAAAATCAATGGAGACTTCCTGTGGTTCATCCGATCGGTTGGATACATAGAGTGTCCCGATATTGGTCTGGTCATTGATGAAAACAGTTGACGGAGCAATGGATACCTGGGCGGATGAAGGCCTGGCCGCTGTGATCATAAGTGCAGCCAGAACGATCAAATGTACTTTTTTCATATTCACAAAAATTGTTTATACCATTCACGTGGCAACTGCCATGCAGAGAGAACCCAATTAACAATATATCAAATGTATGGATTTTTAATGATTTCCCATCGTTAGTGGGTGTATTTTTATAGCCCCACACAAACAAGGGATTTTTCCTTGTGGTTTGATGGTAAAAAAAAAGCCCGAAACTGGGCTTTTGTGTCTTTTAGTGGCAGCAATGATAACCGCCATGCTTGTTGTTAGTTGATGGCGGCTGAAATGGTTACCTCTCCGGTGTAGTTTCCGGCTTCAGCTCCAGTGGAGTTGATGCTACCACCTATAAAAATATACCTGGTTCCCTGGAATCCTGTCCATTCTCCGACACTGCTGATGTCAGCAATTGAAACCCTGGCATCGCCACCTTCGTCAGCACCATAAGCTGCATTGAAAGTAACCCCAAGCGTTTTTGCTTCATCGGTGAGGTTGGCTGGTGCGGAAATGGTGATTTGCACATTCTGCTCAATCCCGCTGATAACGGTAACACGTCCAAGTTCGGCGGCTGTATGAGTCAGGGCAGGTCTTTCAACTGTGTTGCCTATAGCAATCGTTCCAAAGCTCAATGGCTGGGGATCCAATACTTCGATACCGGCTACCACATTGGCCGAAACGCTAACGTCTTGCTGTGTCTGTGAAAAACCGCTAACAGCCAGACCCAGAAAAAGGACTGCTGTAAAAAGGGCGTTCAGTGTTTTCATTTTTCAAATGTATTTGGTTTTTAAATCAATCTCAAGTTTACAAGATCTTTTTCTCTAAGACAATATTTGCAATCCCCATGCCACATATCGTAAGTGTCAAAAAAACAGACTGATAGCAAAATTGTTTATTTTTAGTTTGAATGGCCCTTCTTCGATAATGAGGGTGATCTTTTTAG
>SKOF01000491.1 GCA_007120155.1 Thioalkalivibrio sp.
CATCCCGCATCGAGCGGCACCACCATGGAACGGTCGGTCTTCTCCATCACGGCATAATCCACCGAATCCGCGCGGCAGCCGGTAAAGGCCTCCTCGTCCGGACGCAGGAAATCCCGGTCACACTCCTGTCCCTCCAGTCCCGCGCGGCAAGCCTCGAGAATGTCCGGGGCATGGCGCTCCAGTTCCTCCAGGTAGGTCGAGGCACGGAACAGGAACATGCCGCTGTTCCAGAAGTAGTCGCCCGACGCGAGATACCTCTCGGCCGTTGGCGCATCGGGTTTCTCGACAAATTCCGCTACCAGGTACGGCCCGTTGTCAGCGCTCCCCGATCGGTCGGCTTTCACCAAACCACCATCAACAACGGACCACTGACGTTCCTTGTCAGCCCGTATATAGCCGTAGCCGGTATGCGCAGAGGTTGGCACGATACCGAACGTGACCAACGCGCCCTCCTGGGCCAGGGGCAATCCCGCGGCAACACTCTCATGAAAGGCGTCCACGTTCCGGATCACGTGATCCGCGGGCATCACCAGCAGGACCGAATCCGGATCCGCCTGGGCCAACGCCGCAAGTGCCACCGCCGGTGCCGTGTTGCGCCCCACCGGTTCCAGCACAATCGCTTCGGGCTTTACACCGGCCTGGCGCAACTGTTCGGCCACCAGAAAACGGTGCTCCTCGTTACACACCACCACCGGCGCCCGTCCGCCGGGAATGTCGGCGATCCGGTCCAGCGTGCACTGAAGCAACGTCCGGTCGCCATCCGAGAGTGGCAGGAACTGTTTCGGATACAACTCCCGGGACATGGGCCAGAGCCGGGTGCCGGAACCGCCTGAAAGAATCACTGGAATCACGGGAGAATCACTCCTTGATCGTAACGATAATGCGTGGAATCAGTTGTCAGTTGTCAGTTGTCAGTTGTCAGTTGTCAGTTGTCAGTTGTCAGAACCGTAATCCAACCCTGGTGTCTGTCAAGGGGTTCTCCTGCAATTGACCACTGACAACTGACAACGGACAAATCATCCAAAGATACTTTGTCAATGTCTGCCGAGCACGTCCCTATAGACGTCAAGGGTCATCGAGGCAGTGCGCTCCCAGGTGAATTCCCTCGCCCGGGACAATCCCGAGGTTCGCAATCCGTCGGCAAGACCCGGCACTTCGAGGATCTGGCGCATGGCGTCCGTGATCTCGCCCGCATCTGCGGGATCCACCATGAATGCCGCGCCTTCGGCCACCTCCGGTAATGCGGTCGTGCCCGAGGCCACCACGGGGACACCGGCGGCAAAGGCTTCGAGCACAGGCAGACCGAAGCCCTCGTGAAGGGATGGGAACACCAGGGCTGCCGCTCCACTCATCACACTCTTCAAATCAGACTCCGGCACATAGCGCAGCCAGCGCAGCCCCGCATCCTCCTCGGCCTCAAGCCGGGCGATCACATCCTCACACCCCCAACCCACCCTGCCCACCACGATCAGTGGTGCATCGCGTCGCAGGGAATCGGGCAGTTGCCGGTGGGCGTCGATCAGCCGCGCCACGTTCTTGCGGGGTTGCAACGTACCCACGAACAGAAAGTATCGCTCCGGAAGCATGTAGCGGTTGCGCACCCGCGCGACCTCCTCCGCCGCGGGCGGTTCGAACCAGCGGTGGTCCACGCCAAGCGGGATAACGCTGATGTGATCGCCCGGGATACCGAACCAGCGCTCGATCTCGAGCCGAGAGAACTCGGAGATCGTGATCACGTGATCCGCCCAACGCACCGACCGCCGCCACAAAGCGTTGGCGACCCGCTTCAGCGGATAGGACACCCACTCGGGATGGGAAAGCGGAATGGCGTCCATGACCGTGGCCACCACGGGGATGCCCCGCACGCGGGGTACCAGGTGGTCGGTGGCATGGACCAGCTCCACCCCCTCCCCGGCCATCGCGCGCAGCCCCGGGAACGATGCCCCGGTCAGCAAAGCGCGCAACGCCTGGCGATGAAAGCTACCGGCATCCTGCGCGGATGCGCCGTCCGGAAGGCCGGCCGGCGGGCCATAGACGAAGGGCAACAGGTCCACCGCCTCCATGGCCGCCAGGCGCGAACCCAGTTCACGCGCGTAGGCACCGATACCATCGACGCCACCTCCCGCCGTACCGTGAGCGAGTGCCGTCATGCCGAACGCCACACGCATCGCCACATCGGACACCCCGGGTGGAGTGATCGCCTTCGTTCCGCGGGTCTCGGGGACAGCCGCGTTCACGCGGGCTCCCGGCTCTCGTACATCCAGCGCAGGGTGTCGTTCAGGGAAATCCACGGCATCGCGCCCAGCGCGGCATCCAGTCTGGTACGGTCTCCATGAAGGCACTTGACCTCGTTGGCACGCACAAAATCGGGATTAATCCTCACCTCGATACGATAACCGGCAATCTCCTCCATCATGTCCAGCGCCTGCTGCAGGCTCACGGCCTTCCCCGAACAGATATTGAAGGTTCCTCCGGCCGGCGCAATCCGGAGCAGCCGCATGTAGGCATCGACCACGCTGCGGACATCGGAGAAATCCCGCGCGACGTCGACATTGCCCAACTCGATCACCTGCCTGCCCTGGCGGAAATGCTCGACAATCTTCGGCAGCAGGAACCTGTCCGATTGGCCCACGCCCGTGTAGTTGAACGGACGCACCATCACGACCGGCAGCCGATGGGCCCACAGCCTTGCCATGTGCTCCATGGCGAGCTTGCTGACCGCATAATCATTGGCGGGCGCGGTCGGGCTGTCCTCCGTCAACGGCCCTCCCTTCGCATTGCCGTAGACGTTGGCACTGCTGGCAAGCAGGACGCAACGCGGCACGTGCGCACAATGCGCCAGCGCCTCCAGAAGATTGCGGGTACCGATGAGATTCACACGATAGAAATCGCCCGCATCCGCGTGACCAACAAAGGCAATCCCCGCAAGGTGGACGACCACGTCGGGCCGCACCTCCGTAACAGCCTTCGACAAAGCGGAGCGGTCCTCGAGATCCACCGTGAAGTAACCCGGGGAATCGGACGGATGCGATCCGATCCCGAAGACCTCATAACCGCCTTCGGTCAGTGCGCGCTCCATGTAGCGGCCCGTGAAGCCGCTCAGGCCCGTGACCAGTGCGCGCGGTCTCGAACTCATCTCAGAATGACCGGGGTTGCTCGATGCGAGGGAGATCCGCTTCGTACATCCTCTGGCAGAGCTCCTCGAGACTCGTCTTCGCCTCCCAGCCAAGCTCACGCCTCGCCTTCTCCGCATTGCCGATCAACAGGTCCACCTCGGCGGGCCGGTAGAATCTGGGGTTGACCTGCACGATCGTTTTTCCCGTCTCCATATCCACCCCCTGTTCCGATTCACCCTCTCCGCGCCACTCAATGCCCACGCCCGCCGCCTTGCACGTCATGGTCACGAAATCCCGCACGTTCTCCGTACGCCCGGTGGCCAGCACATAGGTGTCGGGCTGTTCCGTCTGCAGCATGCGCCACATGCCGTCGACATACTCCTTCGCATAACCCCAGTCCCGCTTGGCATCCAGATTGCCCAGCTCAAGCACGTCCAGCTTTCCCATTTTTATCCGGGCGATGGCATCGGTGACCTTGCGGGTCACGAACTCACGGCCACGAAGCGGGGACTCGTGATTGAAGAGGATACCGCTGGCTCCGAAGATTCCGTGGCTCTCACGGTAGTTCACGGTCATCCAGTGCGCATAGAGCTTTGCCACGCCATAAGGGCTTCGGGGATAGAAGGGGGTACTCTCGTCCTGCGGCACGGTCTGCACCTTGCCGAACATCTCCGAGGTGCTGGCCTGGTAGAAGCGGATACCCGGGTTGACGATACGGATCGCCTCCAGGAGATTGACCGCACCCATACCGGTGATCTCTCCGGTGGTAATGGGCTGGTCGAAGGAGACGGTGACGAAGCTCTGGGCCGCCAGATTGTAGACCTCGTCGACCTCGGCACGCTCCAGCAGGCGAATGCTGGCCGAGAGGTCCGTCAAGTCATGTTCCACCAGATGCAGGCCGGGATGGTCCTGAATCCCCAGTTCCTCGATTCGCCAGAAGTTGGCCGAGCTGGTCCGCCGATAAGCGCCGAACACCTCGTAGCCCTTCTCCAGAAGCAACTGCGCCAGGTACGCACCATCCTGGCCGGTAATGCCTGTAATGACTGCCTTTTTCATCATGACTCCCCTTCCCTTTTCATCCTGCTGAACCAATGACTTCCATGCGCACCGCGCCGGACTCGCGCCGTATCAACACACTCCCCGGACATCCAGGACATCCGTTGCTACGCCGGCCTGGTGTCGTGTCCCATAAACATCCTACGTTTCAGCGTGGCTGTGCGGGCGTCTGGCAAGCGTAACACCGACGGATAACCTCACCCCGCGTAGGAGCCCAGTCCCCTGGGCGATCCTACCCAAACCAAAACCCATTCGCCCGGAGGACCGGGCTCCTACACGCGTGCCTCGATCCCCCCCGTAGGAGCCCACTCCCGTGGGCGATCCCGCCCAAACCAAAACCCATTCGCCCGGAGGAC
>SKOF01000467.1 GCA_007120155.1 Thioalkalivibrio sp.
CGCCGGTCGATGAAGGCGAGCGTCTGGCGGCGCATCAGGAAGGTGTAGGGCTGGTCCTCGTGAAGGATGCGCTCCGCCTCCTGCCACAGCGGCATGCGCGCGTCCTCGTCCACCTCGCCGCGGGCCCGGTCGATGAGCTCATCCAGCGCCGGGTTGCGGTAGTTGATGAAGTTGTCACCGCCTCCCACTGTCTGGCTTGAATGAAACATCTGGTAGATATCGGTCTCCACGCCGCTGGTCCAGCCCAGGGTGATGGCATCGAAGTCCTTGCGGTTGAGCAGATCCAGCATCACCGACCACTCCGTGGGACGCGGGCGCATGAGAATGCCCGCGCGCGCATAGAGATCGCGCAGGAACAGCACGATCCGGCGCGTATCCTCGTTGTCCTGGAAGAACACCAGGTCAAATTCGAACGGCCTCCCGTCCCCGTCCTGCAGGATGCCGTCCCGGTTGCGCGTACGGTAGCCCGCCTCATGCAGCAACTCGCCGGCACGCGCCAGATCGAAGGGATAGGGTTCGAGCGACGTGTCGTGCTGGGGGCTGCGCGGATTGAACGGGCTCACCGCAGGTTCCGCGTAACCCAGCATGATCTCCTCGATGATGCGGTCGATATGGGTAAGATGGCTCATCGCCTGGCGAACCCGGCGGTCCGCAAACCGGGTGGCCTTGCCGTCGCGCTCCTGATTCCAGCCGATGTACACATAACCGGCCGTGGGGCTCATGTACTCGAAGTGCCGGGTGCGTTCCCGCAGCTGCTCGTCATCCAGCAGACGCTGATACTCCCTCGGCCGGGCTCCGTAGGCATCGATGTCACCATTGCGGAACGTGGTCAGCCGCGCGCTGTCGTTCTCGATCACACGCCAGACCACGCGGTTGAACGGCGGCTCCACCGGTCCCCAGTAGCGGGGATTACGCTCCAGCTCCACCAGCCCCTGGTCCGGCGTCCAGCCCTTCGGGTCGGACAGGCGATAGGGGCCGGACCCCATGAGCAGGCCCCGGGACTGATTGAAAGTCTCCGGTTCGTCCAGATAGGGCTCGTAGAAATGGCGCGGCAGGATCGCCATGCCGCCCGCCAGCTGCAGGCTGTTGAAGTAGGGTTCGGCGAAGGTGAAGGCGACTTCGTGCTCGTCCAGCGCCTCGACCCTCTCCAGCTTCTCCAGGAACGCCCTGGAACGCGGCGCGGCAATGGCCTCGGTCATGATGAAATCGTAGGTGAACATCACGTCATGCGCCGTCAGCGGTGTGCCGTCGGAGAAGCTCACGTCGGAACGCATGTGGAACGTGATGGTCAGTCCGTCCTCGCTGATCTCCCAGTCACGGGCAATCAGACCCTGCCACTCCAGGGTATCCGGGTCGCGTGTCAGCAGCGACTCCAGTACGTAGCCCTGCACCTCGCTTGCGTAGGCGTCACTGGAGACCAGCGGCGTGATGGTGCTCAACCCGGTGGGAAACGCCCGCACCAGCCAGTCACCCGGCGCGAACGCCGGGTCCCGGCTCGCGTGCAGGGCGCGCCGGAAGGCTCCGGGCACATCGTCCGCAGCACCCGGTGCATCCGATGGCGCCAGTGCACCGGTGCGCACACGCCCCTCCAGTCCCTGGAGGGCCACACGCAACCTGCGCAGATCGTCACTCTGCTCCTGCATGGCCCGATGCATCTCCGCCATGCGCGACCACTGCCGGTCCACCTGATACATGAGCAGGACCATCAGAACGACAATGAGCGAAAGCCCGATGATGAGCGGGAGATCTCTGGCGGAGAAGCGTTTTTCCATCGGCAGGAATCCGTAGAACGTATGGATCGGGCTGTTCAAAGTGGACCCGACTATAGATGTATTCCCCGGTCATTTCATCCGACCCCGTGGTGGATCGCACCCGGGTCCGATAGTATGATGCGATCATCACTTCCGGCAGCCGACTGGAGCGGGCATCGCGCCGTCGTCCGCCGCGATATCAGATCCGTAGTCGCCGCCCGGGTTCATCCGGGTGTGCGAGTCCCCAGGGACGCGCAGGCACATCATCGTACAGGAGACGCAAATGGGTTTACTCACCGGCAAGCGCGCGCTGATCGTCGGCGTCGCCAGTAATCGGTCCATTGCCTACGGCATCGCCAGGGCCATGCGGCGCGAGGGCGCCGAGTTGGCCTTTACCTACCAGAACGAACGCCTCAAGGAGCGGGTGGAGAAGCTCGCCGCGGAGTTCGACTCCGACATCCTGGTGCCATGCAACGTGGAGAGTGACCACGAGGTGGAGGCTGTCTTCGAGCACCTGGACAACTACTGGGAGAGCCTCGACGTGCTGGTGCACTCGGTGGCCTTTGCCCCCAGGGAAGAACTGGAAGGTGATTTCCTGGACAATGTCACCCGGGAAGGTTTCCGCACCGCCCATGACATCAGCTCATACAGCCTGGCAGCGCTGGCCAAGGCAGGCCGGCACATGATGAAAGACCGCAATGCCGCCATCCTGACCCTGAGCTACCTGGGTGCGGTACGTGCCATGCCCAGCTACAACGTCATGGGCCTGGCCAAGGCGAGCCTGGAGGCCAATGTCCGCTACCTGGCCTACACGCTGGGCCCCGAGGCCATCCGCGTCAACGCCATTTCCGCAGGCCCTATCCGCACGCTGGCGGCCGCCGGCATCGGCGACTTCCGCAAGATCCTCGACCACGTCGAGAAGAACGCCCCGTTGCGCCGTAACGTGACCATCGACGACGTGGGCAATGCCGGGGCCTTCCTGGCCTCGGATCTGGCCTCCGGCATCACCGGAGAGATCCTCTACGTGGATTCCGGATACAACATCCTGGGACTTGGGCCCGCTGAAGTGTGAATTGAGAAGTACGAATAAACGCAAGTAACGCAAGAGGCGAGCCACTGGCTCGCCTCTTGCGTTATTTCCCACTTCTCAATTCACACTTCCAACCTTGTCACAGATTGTCGCGGAAGATCTGAATCTTGGCTTCCGCCTCCAGGGCCCGGTAAAGCGCCTCGAACTCGAGGCCGCCATATAGCCCTGCCAGTTGCGCCGCGGCGTCGCTGCGAAGCGACGGATCCACTTCGCCTGCCTCCCAGTCAAGCTGCACGAAGATCGCATAATCGCCGCCATCCACAGCCACGCCGCCGTACAAGGGGGCATCGCCGGACGGACGGGACATGGTGAAGATCCGGTGCAGGAGCCGGGACGGGATATCCCCGGACTCGCGGGTGATCCACAGGCCCTCACTGCCGACACCGGGCAGGTCCGCCACGGCCTCGTCAAAGGACACGCCTTCGCGCAGGCGCTCCAGCGCCTGTTCACCGGCAGCCTCGGCCCGGGCACGGGCCTCCTCCCACACAAGCCTCAGACGAATCTCGTCGGCCACCTCTTCCAGCGGCCGCGGTGCCGCAGCCTGGCGATCCTCGATGCGGACCACCGCCACGCGCCCGTCGGGCAGGTCAATCAGGTCACTGTTCCTGCCGTCACGCACATCGTCGCTGAAGGCCACCTGCAACACCTCGGGCTCGGCTGCCAGCCCCTCGGAAGCACCCTCGCGGGTGAACCAGTCCGTGTGGCGAATCTCCAGGCCCGTGGCTTCCGCCGCGGGATCCAGGCTGCCGGGCTGCTCATAGCTTTCCGTCAGCAGCCGTTCCGTCAGCTCGATCTGCAGGCTCTCGATACGGCGGCTGCGATACTCGGCCTCGACCTCCTCGCGCACTTCCGCAAAGGGTGTGCGCTCCGCGGGGCGAATCTCGGTGAGCTTGATCACCTGGAAACCCAGGCGGGTCCGGATCGGCTGACTCACATCCCCTTCCCGAAGGGTGAACAGCACGGCCTCCATATCGGGGTCCATGTCGCCCCGGGCAATGAATCCCAGGTCACCGCCCCCGGTGGCCGCCAACGGGTCGTCGGAGGCTTCGGCGGCCAGTTCCGCGAAGTCCGCACCCTCGTCGATCTGCCGGCGCAGATCCCTGGCGCGTTCCTCGGCCTCGGCCACGGCATCCGCACCGGCATCGTCCGGCACGCTGACAAGGATATGCCGCGCGCGGCGCTCCTCGGGGCGGGTGAACTGATCCATGCGCTGCTCGTACTCGCGGCGCAGGTCGGATTCGGTGACGCTGACCTCGTCACGCAGCGTCGACTCGTCGAGCATCAGGTAGGCGAGCCGGATCCGTTCCGGGGTACGGAACTCGTCGGCGTTTGCCTCGTAGTATTGCGCCACCCGCGTGTCATCCACCTGGATTTCATCCACGAAGGCCTCGGCGGGCACGGTGTGCACACTGACCTGGCGACGCTCGTTGCGCAGCTTCAGATAGTCATCGAGCATGGGTCCGGGCAGGAAGCTCCCCTGCCGGTAGCCGCTCTCGAACTGCTCGAGGAGCATGGCCTGTCTCATCAGCGATTCGAACTCTGCAGGCGAACGGCGCTGGGCATCCAGGACCTGGCGATAGCGCTCCGGGTCGAACGCCCCGTCGCGCTGGAAACCGGGGATCCGCCGGATCTCGGCAGCCACCGCCTGGGCACTGACCCGAAAGCCTTTCTTTTCAGCCA
>SKOF01000283.1 GCA_007120155.1 Thioalkalivibrio sp.
CCGGATGCACAGCCGTGCCACGAACTCACTGCCCGCCCAGACCCGGGGCAGCGCCTCGGGCCAGCGTTCCGGCGCCCCGTCCAGACCCCCGCAGGCAACCTCGAAATCGCTTAGCAGACGGGAAAGCTGCGCATGAAAGCGCTCGGGCACAGGGTCCAGGGAAGGCCGGGGCGTGGGGCTCATCAAACCAGATTACGGGGCGCCCCGACGCCCCGCAAGCCCGCGGTGCCAGGCCCGATGCGGGCAAAAAAAGCCCCGGCGATGCCGGGGCAGCTGCTCAAAGGGGGATACTCTCGTCAAACACCGGCCCGGGGGGCCTGAAGGCCCGCGACGCACCCGCCCCACCCCGCTTCAGGACCCATCCTGAAACCGAGGCCCCGCCCCCTGCCGACCATGGCCGAATCCCGGCCAGCAGCCGCTTGGGGTCGGGCGTCCGTGCCTCGGTCGTTGGCACCCTGTTAGATGGCGCACGACGGCGCTTTATTCCATGATCGGGCGTCAACGGTACAATCCCCCGAGCCAGGCGGCGCATGGAATAAAGCACTGCTTCGGCTCATCAGTATGGATTGGAGGTGCGGCCAGCACCCCGACCCGGTCGGGTCGGGTGCTGCATACAACGATGATTTCAGCCGCAATCGCCTGGGAGGGGATGCATGACCTGGCTCCATTTCTTTGGGGGGGCTTCGCGCGCATGGCAGCAGCAGGTCGAGGAAAGCCGGATTCGCCTGTTCCGGCTGGCGCTGTCATGGTGCGGAGACGAGATGCTGGCAGATGACCTTGCGCAGGAAGCGCTGGCCAGGGCCTTGCGCAAGCAGCACCAACTGCGGGAAGCCGATCGCCTGGACGCATGGCTGTTCGCCATCCTGCACAACTGCTGGCGCGAGCACCTGCGCAGACTCAAACCCCAGGTGCCGCTGGATGAGGTGCTGTTTGTCTGCGATCGCTGTCCCGAGCACGAGCAGGCGCAGGATCAGATCGTGGCACAGGTGCGTCAGGCCGTCGCCGCACTGCCCATGGGGCAGCGCGAGGTGGTCACCCTGGTGGACCTGGAAGGGCTCAGTTACGCGGAGGTGGCCGATGTCATGGCCATCCCCATCGGCACGGTCATGAGCCGGCTGAGCCGGGCAAGAAGGGCGCTCAAGGCGGCTCTCGAACCGATTCGGCCACAAGCCGATACCGCGAGCCGCCGGATTCTCTGGAGAGTGAAGTGATGGACAAGACCCGCGACGAGGACGAACACGGCCTCAACGCACTGGTGGACGGCGAACTGGACACCGAATCGCGCCGCGAGATCCTCATCCGCATCCGCGAGGATGCGGCGCTGCGCGACGCCGCGTGCCGGCTGCACCATGTCAAGACGCTGGTGCATCACGCCTATGCGGGTGCCCGCCCTCCGCAACGCAACAATGCGCGGCCCACGGGCCGGGCGCGATTGTCGGCCATGGCGGCCGCGGCCGTGCTGCTGGGCCTCGGTTTCGCCGCCGGCCTGATGTTCCCTGCAGCCACGGAGAGGCTTGCGGCACCGGAAGCGGTGGTGGCATCCACCCAGCCTGCGGATGCCATCGAGCAGGAAGGCGTACGGATCAATCCGTCACACACCCAGCACAACAAGTTCGTCCTGCACATCAGCCAGGGCGGCGCGCAGCGTTTTTCCGAGGTCATCGACCGGGCCGAGCGGCTGCTCAGTTCCTACCCGGGACCGGGGCTCGAGATCGAGGTGGTGGCCAACTCCGCGGGCCTGGGCCTGTTCCGGGAGGAAGTCTCGACCCAGGTGGAACGCATCCGCCAGCTGTCGGAACAGTACGACAACATCCATTTCATCGCCTGCCAGAACACCATGGAGGTATTGGCACGGCAGGGTGTGCGCACCCGCCTGCTCACCGGCACCCGCACCACCCAGTCCGCCGTGGATCACATCATCGAACGCCTGCAGGACGGCTGGGTCTACGTGCGCGCGTAGCCCGGATATTGCGCCAAAGCGGTTCAGCCACAGAGGACACAGAGTGCACAGAGAAGATCCAATGCGGCAAGCGCGAATCCTGCCCAAAACGCGTTGCGAATTTCCTTTGTGTCCTCTGTGGCAAGAACAGGCCTTCCAACGCACAGCCCCGGGTTTCGTTTCAGCACCGGCAGGTGGTATCCCGCGTGGTGGTGCCGTCAGGCGCCCTGGTCCCTGACGGACTCGAACTCGCTCTTGTTGATGGATCGTTCGTAGGCCTCGGCGCCGGTGATGGTACCCGCCTCCAACAGGCGCCTCAGGGCCCCGTCCATGGTCTGCATGCCCACCAGCGCGCCGCTTTGCATGGTGCTCTCCAACTGATCCGAACGGCCCTCCCGGATCAGGTTGGAGACGGCCGGGGTGTTGACCAGGATCTCGATGGCGGCCACCCGGCCGCGGCGGTCGGCGCGGCGCGCGAGCTGCTGTGAAACCACGCCGCGCAGTGAGGTGGACAACATGGTGCGGATCTGGCCCTGTTTCTGGGACGGAAAGGTATTGATGATGCGATCCACGGTGGACGCCGCGCCGCTGGTGTGCAGGGTCCCCAGCACCAGAATGCCCGTTTCGGCGGCGGTGACCGCCAGGCCGATCGTTTCCAGATCCCGCATTTCACCCACCAGGATCACGTCCGGATCCTCTCGCAGCGCCGAACGCAGGGCACTGGCGAAACTCGGCGTATGCAGCCCCACCTGGCGCTGACTGACTAGCGAACGCTTGCGCTCGTGCAGGAACTCGATGGGGTCCTCGATGGTGATGATATGGCCCTTGCGCCGGGCGTTGATATCGTCCACCACGGCGGCCAGGGTCGTTGACTTGCCTGAACCGGTCTTGCCGGTGACCAGCAACAGGCCATGGCGCTGCATGCTGAGGCTTGACACGACCGGAGGCAGACCCAGTTCGTCCATGTTCATGGAACGCGAGGGGATGGCCCGGAACACCGCCCCCAGGCCGTTGATCTGCCGGAACACGTTCACGCGGAACCGCGACAGCCCCTGGATCTCATAGGCGAAATCCACGCCGTCCTCCTGCTCGAAGACCCGGCGCGCATGTTCGGGCATCACCTCCGCCAGGCTGTCGGAAACGGCCTCGGCGCTCATGGAATCTTCTTCCAGCCGATTGAGATCCCCGTAGACCCGGATGCGCGGCGGATCCCCGGCGATCATGTGCAGGTCCGAGCCGTCCATCTCCACCATGCGGGCCAGCAATGCATCGACGCGCTTCATTGCCTACCCCCCCGCCAGGTTGATCTTGGGCAACAGGGAGGCATCGGTCACGAATCGCTGGAACATCTTCTTGTCATTGGCGTGCAGGTAGGCATCGTCCGGATCGATGAGTTTCCTTTCCAGGGCCTCCATCAGCGCCTGATCCAGGAGCTGCATGCCCCGTTCCCGGCCGGTCTGCATCTGTGAAGGGATCTGGTGGATCTTGTCCGTCATGATCATCTTGGCAATGGCGCGGGTAATGAGCAGCGTCTCCACGACGGCACGCCGTCCCCGTCCGTCGGCGCTTTTCACCAGCGACTGGGTGAGCACACCGTGCAGGTTCTGGGACAGAAACGTCTTGCCCTGTTCGCGCAATTCCAGGGGTATGGCGTCCAGGATGCGATCGATGGTCTTCACCGCGGACGTGGTGTGCAGGGTCCCGAGCACCAGATGCCCCGTTTCGGCCGCGATCATGGCCATGGTGATGGATTCGGCGTCGCGCAGCTCACCCACCAGAATCACGTCCGGATCCTCGCGCAGGGCGGCGCGCAGCCCATTGGCGTAACTGGTCACGTGGGTGCCCACCTCACGCTGAATCACCTGTGCCTGCTTGCTTTCATGGACGAACTCGATGGGATCCTCGAGGCTCAGGATGTTCACGGACCGGGTGGCATTGATGTGATCGATGATGGCCGCCAGGGTGGTGGACTTTCCCGTACCCGTGGATCCCGTGATCAGCACCATTCCCTGGTGATGCCCGATCAGTTCCTGGACCACCTCCGGCAACCCCAGTTCATCCAGGGAAGGCACTGAAGCCGGCACATGACGAAACGTGGCGCCAACCCCCGTGGCCTTGCGGAACAGGTTGACCCGAAACCGTCCCACTTCCTCGGCCACGTAGGAGAAGTCCAGATCCTCGCCATTGTCGAATCGCTGTCGCTGGGAGGGTGTCAGGATCTCCAGCACGTAACCCTCCAGCTCCCGCTCCCCGAGATCGCGGAACTTGATGGGCATCAGTTCGCCGTTCATGCGCAGCATGGGCGGCACGCCGACCGCCAGGTGCAGGTCGGAGCACCCCTGTTCGCGGCCCAGCTTCAGGAATGCGTTGATCCGCGCCATCAGTCGAGAAAGCCCGTCAGTGCCCGACGGACCTCATCCATGCTTTGATAACGATCGTCGGGGGACAACGCCATCATTCGCGCCACCACCGCACCCAGGGTCCGGGGCACGTCCGGGTTGATCTCGTTCACCGGCCTGGCATTGCCCTGCACATGCTGATACATGATCGCCATCTGGTCTTCA
>SKOF01000083.1 GCA_007120155.1 Thioalkalivibrio sp.
CGAGGATGTCGTCCAGGGTGTCGTGGATGGTCCCGGAGACAGTGCAGTTGATGGTGGAAGTGCCGCGCTTGTGGTCCCGGGCACCGGCGTTGGCCAGTATCCGCCCGGCGGGCAGGGCCCCATGATGCAGGGCCCAGAGAAATCGTTCCTGCCAGTGGCGGCGGAGTTCGGGCGTGGGCTCCACGCCCGAAAGGGCCCTGGCCACCCGCGCCAGGGTCTCCCCCGGCGTCGCCTCCAGCGGGTGCCCCAGCGCGTCCCGCAGCCGGTACTTGCGGTCCCACACGTCGTGGGCCGCAGGCTGCAGGGGCAGCACCGAAGCCCCGCGGGTCCCGGTATCGCCAGTCCGTGACCCCTTCATGAATGACTACTTCTCCTGCCAGGCGCCCCCGGCATCCTGGTACCAGTAACCGGAGGGGGCCTCCTCCACCCACACGCGGGCGAAGGTATCGCGGATGTCGCGCTCCCATTCGGGATGGCCGTTGGCGCGGGCGATCTCCCGGTAAAGCGCCGTGCGGTCGTTGTTCTCGTCGGCCACCAGGCGCTGCACCGCGGCCCGATCACGCAGGGGTACCGCGTTGAGATCCCGGATCGCCACCGTGCCCTCCCGGGTGAAACCGACGGCCCCGCTGCGATAATGCGGCTGCAGTTCGGCGGAGCGTGCGCGCATGGACTGGCGCAGGGCTTCAATGGCCGGCGATCGGATGCTGATATCCGGCTGCTGGGCCTGGGCCGCGGGCACCAGCAACTCCAGCACCTGTCCGGCCCACCGGATCGCCGCCCCCTCGTATCGGCTGCCCGGCCCGGGTGCCGCATCCCCCGGCTGCTGCTGGGGTACACCCTCCGGCGCTCCCAGCACGTCACGCACGATGGTGCGCGCCGCATCCTCGGCGGCGGCGGCCGGAAAGTAGATGTTGACCGTGACGCAGGCGGAAAGCGCCAGCGCCACCAGCATCCAGACAGCGACACGCAGGGTTTTCATCGGAGGCTCCTCGAAAGGGGATACAGGTTTGGCACATGCATCGATTCTAGCGCGAGCATGCATGGACGTGGGTGAACGGCAGCTTAACCGGAATACATGTATACACCGGTATTGGACCCCGTTTTCGGGGTTCGTTCAGGATGCCCGCCTAAAGGGTGGGTTCACCCGGCGCCGCGTAGATCTTCTCATGATGACCCTGGCATCGTGCGCAGCGCTTGGCCGTCGGGTAGGCATCCAGGCGTTCGTAGACGATCTCACCGCCGCAGTCGGTGCACACGCCGTAGGTCAGGCCGGCGATGCGCAGCAGCGCGGCCTCCACGTCACGGATCTCCTCGATGTGGCGATCCACGTCCGCCAGATCGAGATCCACCAGCAGATCCGCCACGGACTGCTCGCCGATATCCTGGACCTCCCCGGCAAGCACGATGTAAGGCTCCTGGTCGGACCTGAGCAGGATCTGCCGGGTCTCCTCCACGAGCACCCGCAGGCGCTCCCGCAGGCGCGTCTCCAGTTCCCTGATCCGGGTGTCGGACAGTGATCGGTCCATGGTGTGCATCCCTCGCGAAGGTGTGCCCGCGCGGCCCCCGAGCCGCCGGACGATTCGTGATCCCTGCAGGCACGGTAGTCCGGGGCGATCGGCCGGTCAAGGCGGCCCGCGGGCCGAATGCGCCGGCGCCGGGATGACCGGTGCCGGGCTTGAGGGCAGTGGCAAGTCTCAAGTGGCAAGTGGCAAGGTCCACGGCAAACATGAGATGTTCGTCCCTGCCCCTTATCGGACTTCCGGTCCGCCGCTGTCCTGGATGATCACGGCGAGCCGCGCCACCAGATCCCGCCACGCCACCTGCCGGGTGAATCCGATCACGTCGATGCGCGGCAGGCCGGCCCCTTGGACGATGTAATAGCCCTGCGCCGCCGGGGCCACACCGTCCATGTGGCAGACCTCGCCCACCAGCCGGCAGCTCAGACCCAGCTGCCGGTAGCCGAAATCCTCGAAGAAACGCAGGAAACCACCCGACAGCACACCACCCACGCCGCCTCCCACCTGGGTGAGATTGTCCACGGCCCGCTGGCTGATGCGCCGGGTGGAGGTATCACCAGGCGGCGTGCGCAACACCGCGTCGAACTGCACCGGCGCCCAGCGCACCAGCACCAGATCCCGCACGTCCCCCTCCAGGCGCCCGGTGATGCGGCCGAAATCGAAGGTGCGGGTCAACTGGGCCAGATCGATGTTCCGTATCTGGATCTGGGCGGAGAACTCCGGCGCGACACCCAGGGGGTCGCGCAGGCGCAGCTCGCCCAGCGTCACGCTGCCGTCGAAGGCACGCACCAGCAACCGGCCGCCCACCGTGAGCAGGCCCTGTTCGTAGCGCACCTCGGGGATGATGCCGGCCAGTGTGCCGGAGAGTTCCGGCCAGCCCAGGGCGGCCGTGAGCTGCTCCATGCTGACGGGGGTGAGCCCGCCGTCGAACTGCCAGCGCGCGCCGTCCCCGCCCAGTCCGGTCACCCGCAGGTCACGAACCTCCAGCGCCCCGTCCAGCACGGGCAGATGCACGGGCTCCGGCAGGTGAAAACCGTCCCGCCCGATGACCGGCCGGAAACGCGATGCGCCGAGGGCGATACCGTATACATGGCCCCCATCCATGGACACCCGGGAAAGCGGCGCGTCGCCGGCTGCGCGCCAGTGCAGGGCGGCATCCAGACCCTGCACTGCGAAGCGCCCCATGCGGTCTTGCGCCGTGACCCGCGAGACGTTGAGCACCACCTCCTGAAGCGTTCCATCATGCAGGCGCAGCCCCCCGGCCAGAATCCCCTCGGTATCCAGTACGCCCAGGGCCGTGCCCGGCAGGAACGGTTGGCCGTAGAGTTCGTAGGCCGCCGGCAGATCCATCCGGTCCAGTTGCACCCTGGCCTCAAGGCCCGGCAGACCGCGGTCGACGACCCAGGTGCCCTGGGCCGCGATCTTCAGCACACCGGGATGATTCAGTTCGAAGGTGTCCGCCGCAAACACCCCTTCCGACGGATCCATGCGGCCCTGCATGGACAGCCTCACCGGGACGTCCGCCTCCACGAAGACCGGATGCACGTACACGCCGCCGCCCGTCCATCGGCCGGTCAGTTCGACCCGATAGCCGCCGTCCTCGCGGGCCACGGAAACGGTCAGGTCCGCATCCACGGCCTCGCCGGCGCGCAGGCCGTCCTCGCTGGAGAACGCCGTATCACCCACGGACAGGTCAAGATCCAGGGTATCGGGCAGTGCCCCGCGCCCCCGGGCCGCAAACGTCAGGCGGCCATCGCCGGAAGCCGTCACCGGCCAGGGCCAGCCGGCCTCGGCGGACAAGGCGGCCAGGGCCTGGAGGTCGAGTCCTTCGCCGCGGGCATCGAGCACCCATTGCCCGTCATCCATGCGCACATGCGCGTCCACCGGTCCGCCGGCCAGCAGCAGACCTTCCAGTTGCAGGTCGAGACGGCCCGGATGGGCATAACTGAAGCGGGCAGGCAGGGTCTGGGCGCCCAGCCAGGGATGCTCGAAGCGGATACGTCCGTCGGGACAATCACCACCCATGCCCCGCAGACGCATCGCGGCGCATTCCACGTGCACCGCCCGCAGCTCGAACTCCTCGCCAAGGCGAAGCGCGTGCGCCTGCAGCTCCAGCCCGTGGTGTTCCTCCCCCGGGCGGAGCACCACGCGCAGGCTGTCCAGTTGCCAGCCCTCGCCCGCCACGGCATCAATGGCCAGCTCAACCGAGTCCACACCCCGCACGGCCACGGGCACGAGCACGATGGTCAGCCCGCAGAGCAGGCAGATCAGAAGAACGGCGGTGTTCCGGGCATACACCCGGAGGACGGTAGACGAGGCGCACATTGCGCACAAGGGCGGGCCGCCCGACAGGTCAACGGCGTATCGGGACCGGACATCTCCGGGCGGTCAGGAAAACTCGAAGGCCCCGTAGCCCACCACCCGCTCCCGGGGGCCGGCCGTGTCTCCGGAGGAACGCAGATCCAGGCGCCGGGCACCCAGCCCCTGCGCCCGGGCCACCTGCAACAGACCCTGGACGGGCAACCGGCCGCAGGCGAATCCGGGCGCGATCGCCTCGTCGTTCAGGGATTCGATGGCCCGGCTGGTGCGTTCATCCACCTCCCGGGCACTGTGATAGTCCAGGTGATGGCTCAGATCGGAACTGACCACCACCAGGGTCTCCGGCCCGCCCCACAAAAGCGACAGGACCGCAGCCACATCGCCGGCCGTGGCGCCGCCCACCACCAGCGGCACCAGGGAGAATTCGTCGCCCAGCACCTGCTGCAGGAACGGCAACTGCACCTCAAGGCTGTGCTCGGGGGCATGCGCCCCCTCGAAACGGAATACCGTGGGCAGGGCGCAGGCGCGTCTCAGCGAGGCCTCATCCACCTCGACCCAACCCAGGGGCGTCTCGAAGTACGTGGATTCCGGGGCGGCGATCCCGTAGAAACCCACCCGGTGGGCCGGTCCCAGCAACACCACGCGCCGGATCCGGGACGCCGCGTCC
>SKOF01000463.1 GCA_007120155.1 Thioalkalivibrio sp.
TCGAGTCTCCATTGGCGCATGCCGTCGCCGACGATATCAGAGTGGACACCACCATACTGCAATTCGGCGTCAGATATAAACCTGACCGACGTCCATGTGCGGCAGGCGGCGGTAAACTGGTCCCGGCCGCGTCATGTGTGGGATACTTCCGGCAGTTCAAGGAACAGGAGATCCGGGTTCCCGCGTGACCACCCCACGCCAGGCCGGACGGATCCCGGCCGGAGCCGTATGCGTTAGCACCCCATGACCGCACATCGTCCCCTCAGAATCCTGCTCCTGTTCGCCCCGATGCTGATTGTGCTCGGCGTTTCCCTGGCATTGATCCTCGCGGTCCTCCGCGCCCCGTCCATTCTGGTTGGTCTGGCAAGCGCGACCATCATCACCTGTATCGTCGTGGTCGCAACGGCCGTCCTGTTTCAGCTGGTCCGCGCCCGGAAGAGTGATCTCTACCTGGATGACAGGATCGTGCGCCTGGTAGATCGGATCGCGGCGGATCCGGACCATGCCGAAACGCGGGGCGAACTGCTGCGTCACATGCAGAGGCTGGACGAGATCTCCCTTGCGGCCGACCAGTTGACCGAACAGGGCCGGAACACTGTCCGTCATGTGCTGATCGAACTCGGTGCGCGGGAGGGCGTGCAGTGGCGTGCCAAGGGGGGAAGCCCGTGGGAACGCGTGACAGCCGCGCGCCACCTGGCATGGCTGCGTCCGGATGATGTGGTCTCAAGGCTCGATTCCCTCGCCCGGGATGCGAACGCCGACGTGGCACTGGCCGGAACGGTCGGACTCGCCGCGATCCCCGAGCAGGCCGCCTACGAGGCGCTCCTTCGCCTGATCGACGAGGGGCCTCTGCCGGCATCACGCACCGCCACCCTCATCGAGGAATCCACCTGGGACGATCCCGTCCCGACGCTGCTGCGCATGGTGCCGCAAGGGAAGGCACCGCTTCGTTTATGGGGGGCGTATCTCGCGGGACAGACCCGTGATGCGCGCCTTCTCCCGCTCCTGAGCGAACTGGCCGCCGACGCGGACCCGGATATACGGGCCAATGCGGCCGAGGCGCTGGCCTCGATGCCCGATCACCGGACACTCGAAACACTGCACCAGCTTTCACGAGACGACATCTGGTTCGTACGCGCGCGCGCTGCCCGGGCGCTTGGAGAAGCCGGGGAGGCCGCGGTCCGGCGCCTGGTGGAGATGCTCGTGGATGACCAGTGGTGGGTCCGGGAGAACGCCGCCAGAGCCATCGCCCGCATTGGTGAGCCGGCCATCCCGCTGCTTCGGGAAGCACTCCTGTCCGAAGACCGCTTCGCCCGCAACAAGGCGGCCGAGGTGCTGGTGGGACTGGGCTTCATCGAGCACGAAATGGAGGCGTTTCTGAATGAAACGGCACGGCAGGAGGAAGCCCGGGAGAACCTCGTCAGACTGGGTCGGGCGGAAGCACTGAACTCCCTCTCCTCCCGCTTCCTCGCAGTGGCGGACCGGGGCCGGCGAAGGATCCTCGCACGCCTGTGCCGCGAGATCGATGAGTCAGGGCTCATGGCGACAATCCGGGGTCTGGACGATGGGCTCGCGCCCGCCGTTGAGGCCCACCCGCACCATACCGAGTCATCGCGATGAGCGCACTCAATCCCTACTGGCTGATCCTGTGGGGCGCATTCCTCGCCCATTTCTTCACCGTCAATCTGATCTATCTGACGATGATCGTGGCCGGAACGGTAGAGAATCGCCGGCGCACCCGGCGCACCACGGTTGCCGGATTCGACCGGGACGCCGGCTCGCCTCTGACCATTCCCGTCAGCGTGATCATCCCGGCTCACAACGAGGAGTACGGGATCGCGGACGCGGTGTGGTCGGTCCTGCGCTCGAGGTTCCCGGAGTTCGAGGTGATCGTGATCGATGACGGCTCCACGGACGGCACGCTCGAGCTTCTGAGGCGAACATTTGACCTGGAAGTCGTCGACCGGTTCTATCCGCAGCCGTTGCAGACCAGGCCCATCCGCAGGGTGCACCGTTCAAGCACCCATCGGAACCTTTGGGTCCTGGAGAAGACGCAGGGCGGCAAGGCCGACGCATGCAACGCCGGCATCAATTTCGCCCGCTATCGCTACGTGCTCTTCTCCGACGGCGACAGCCTCTTCCATTCCGAAGCCCTGCTGCGAACCATGCAGCCCGTGAATTTCGACCCCGGTGCAATCGTCGGGGTCGGCGGCAACCTGCGGGTGCTGAACGGTTTGTCCGTGCGCGACGGCAAGGTGGAGAGGAGCGGGCTGCCTCGCCGCATCCCGGCGATGTTCCAGGTACTGGAGTACGCAACCGCCTTTCTGACCAACCGGCTGGGCTGGAGCGCGATCAATGCGGTGCACGTCCTGTCCGGCTGCTTCAGTGCATGGCGGCGCGATGTCCTTCTCGATCTCGGGGGATTCACCAGTGAAACCACCCACGAGGACATCGAGTTCACCATCCGCGTTCACCGTCACTTCCTGGAAGAGGGAAAGGACTACCGCCTCATGAGTCTTGCCGATCCCGTGGTATGGACGGAGGTGCCGGACACGTGGACCGGACTCTACAGACAGCGCAAGCGATGGCAGCGTGTCCTTTTCGAGGTCATGTGGCAGAACAAGCGCATGTGGTTCAACCCCCGCTACGGAACAGTGGGCACCCTGGCAATGCCCTATCTTCTCGTCTATGAGGCATTCGGCCCGTTCATCGAGCTCGCCGCCCTCATCCTGACCATTGTGCTCTTCGTGACGGGCGTCATCGGACTGGAACTGCTTCTGGTCTTCCTGGCCCTCTCGTTTGGCCTGAATGCCCTGGTCCGGATCGGGAGTCTACTGGTCGACCTGCGGTATCATGGCGACCGGGAAGGCCGGCGCACCGTCCTGCAGATCATCGGCCTCTCCGGCCTTGCCTTCATCGAGTACGCCGCCTTCCGGCCGGTGGTGCTGGCCGCACGCATCATGGCGTTCTTCGAATTCCTGGGAAACCGGCGGACATGGGAACGCGTCGAGCGAAGCGGGGCAACACGGGAGCGGCCGGCGACAAGGGCGTGAATCCGGGCTCGGCCCTGGACCGATCCATGTCGAGGCGTACGTTTCCCGTCGTCGGACTGCGCTGTATCTCCCACGAACGACGCGGCGACGGCAGGCGACCGCGTGTGGCTCTTCAGGCCGGGGCGGTGTCCCTGGCCTGGCGGGCCGCCCGGATCAGGTCGTCGATCGTGGCTTCGAGCGTCCACTGCGGGCGATGTGACACCATACTGTGCAAACGCCTGGTATCCGGCCGTCGCCGCCGGATGTCCACATAAGGTTGTCCGTAGGCCACTTCGTAGGGAATGATCTCGATCACGGAATCAGACCCGGCACGTTCGATGACCAGGCGCGCGAGATCCATGATGCTGATCTCGCGATCATGGCCGACATTGACGATGATGCCCTCCGTGGATGCCTTTCCGGCGACCTGGTCCAGCATAACGACGGTGTCTCGCACATCCACGAATGAACGCCTCTGCTGTCCGTCTCCGAACACCGTCAATGGTTCACCGTTGACGGCCTGGCGCACGAATCGGGGAATGACCATGCCATACCGGCCGGTCTGCCGTGGGCCCACGGTATTGAACAGGCGGGCAATGCTGACCGGAATGTCGTGAATGTGGCCATAAGAAAGAGTCAAGGCCTCATCCGCGAGTTTGCTGATGGCGTAGTTCCAGCGGGGCGGTGCATCGGGCTGAATGATCAGATCCATGTCTTCCGACAGCTTGTCGTCAACGCGCGGCCCGTAGATTTCCGAGCTTGACGCAATCAGGACCTGGGGTTTCCATCCCCCCTTGTGAACCGCGGCCAGCAGCATATCGCATCCCTGCACGTTGGTTGTCATCACCCTGATCGGTTCATCCAGAACGCGAAACACCCCCACCACCGCAGCCATGTGATAAATCCGGTCCGCCCAGGGAACGGTCTGCGACAGCTCCGGCCAGTTCGCGATATCCGCCTCGGTGAAGCGGAAGTCAGGGTTATGAACAAAGGGCTCGATATTGGCCGGTGACCCGGTGCTGAAATCGTCAACGACATGGACCTTGTGCCCCTGCGCCAGGTGAAGCTCGGCCAGGTGCGAACCGATAAAGCCCGCACCGCCGGTGATCAGTACATGCATTCCCATCCCCTGAAGCTTCGCGGCCCGTCAGCCTGCCCGAAACGCCGCGTTCATGGTACCTTGGCGGCACAGCGGTCCCGCAATGTCATGCAGGCTCCATTGCCGTCCGCGCTGCGTCCTTTGCGCTGATCCGGCGATGCACGCCCAGAAAACCGGATCAGGTCGGACATAACGTGTCAACATTACCCCAGCCGGCGGCGCAGTTCCAGGGATCCCGACCGGGCTGAGGGCACCCGCCGAGAAGGACCGCAACCTGCGCCGGACAAGACAAGGGGCTCCACGTGGAGCCCCTGTACTGGCGGTACCTCGTCTCCTGCCGAACAGGCTCCTAGAAAGGCA
>SKOF01000074.1 GCA_007120155.1 Thioalkalivibrio sp.
CGCATCAAGGAAGACATCAAGCAGTCCTGAGCCCGAGCCTGAACGCAAGAAGGCGTGCCACGGTTGTACCGTGGCACGCCTTCTTGCGTTCAGGCTCGGGGATTCAAAGTTCAAGATTCAAGATTCAAAGTGGGGTACCCTCACGCCTTGAACTTTGAATCTTGAATTTTGAATCTTGAACCTCGAATTGCTCATGTCCCGCATCCTCCTGCTGATCCTCTGCCTGACCCTGGCGCCCCTCGCCGGTGCCGATCCCGTGGCGCAAGAGGCCATGTCCCTGGCCCGGCTGGGCGCGGCCGATCTTGCCCTCGCAACACTGGATCGTCAGCCGCCGGACCGCCTCGCCCATCCGGAGCGCTGGATGGCGCGGGAACGCGCGCGGCTGGAGATCCTCGGCATGGAGGCCCGCTGGGAGGCTGTGGCGGATCGTGCCGCCCGTCTGCCGGCGGGTCTGCCCCATGATTTTCTCATCTGGGCCCGCACCCGTCAGGCCCACGCCCTGCTTGCGCTGGAACGCCCGGGGGAAGCGCGTGAACTGCTCAGGGACCTCATCTGGTTCTCCGGCGATGCCGTCTCTTCGGCCTGGCTCGATGCCTGGCGGCGCATGCTGGCCGAGAGCTACCAGGCCGATGACATGCCGGCCGACGCCTTGTCCACCCTGCGCCGCCTGCGCCAGGACCGGGGTGACGAGGCGGAAATCCCCCTGCCGCTGGAGGCGCGCATCCTGATGGATCAGGCGCGCGACGCCGAGGCCGCCCGACTCCTCCAGGGGGCCACGGCGCCGGAGGCCCGTGCCCTGCGCGCCCTGGCCATGTATCGGGCCGGACTGGAGTCACCCGATGCCCTGATCGCCGCCATGCAGACCGCGGCCGCCAGTGACGGGCTCGACGGGGAGGCGCGCGCCCGCTACCTGGCGGTGGCCGCCCTGGTGTCGGACAACGGCGAGGACCCGGCGGGTCGGGCCGCTGCGCTGGAGGCTGCCATGGCGCATCAGGGCCGAGTGCCTACGGGTGACCGGTATTTCCGATTGCCGCCGGATGCCCTCTGGGAGGCATACCTGATCCTGGGCGAGGCGGCCGGCAATGAACGACACCTGCTGATCGGTGATGACGAGGCCTGGTTCGCGGCCGTCGATAAACTGGCGGCGCCCCATGCCGTCACGGCACGTGGCCTGCTGAGCGTGGTGGCACTGCGTGGGCAGGATGCCGCAGCCCGGGAAACCGCCCATCGCCGGCTGGGAGAGAGCCTGCTGGAGGAGACCGGAGGTGCGGACCTGGTGGATGCGCTCTATCTGGCCGGTCCGCGCTTCGATTCCCCGGAACGGGTTCCCGCGGCGGTGCGGCACCTGCTCGCGGAACATGCCCTGGGGCGCGGTGACCTCGATACCGCGTCGGCCCTCATGGCGGATCTGGCCTCTCCGCCGGAGGGCGTCGATCGTTTCGAGTGGGGGCTGCGCCGGTCGAGGCTGCTGATCCTCGGCGGGCAGGAGGAGGCGGGTATCGACGGGCTGTACGACCTGCTTTCCGCCGTGCGCCGCCTGGAATCCGAGGCTGCCGACCGGTTCATGCAGGTGCTGTTCGATCTGCAGACCGTGCGGCGACACGATGCGGCGATTCATCTGTTCCGTGCAGTCGCCACCCGGCTCGAGGACCCGCGGCAGCTCCGGGAGGTGCTCTACTGGGAGGCCGATTCCCACAAGGCCCTCGGAGATCATGAAGAGGCCGCGCGCCTGTATCTCCGGTCGGCGTCCATGGGGCCGGGCGTCTCCGATCCCTGGGGCATGACCGCACGCTTCCAGGCGGCGGAGGCACTGGCCGGGGCCGGGCTCGTCTCGGACGCCCGGGCGCTCTACGCCGGGCTCCTCCGGGTCACCCGCGAACAGGAGCGCCGCGTGGTGCTGCGTCAGCGCCTGCAGGAACTGGAGCTCCGGTAGCTGCTGCCATCGCGCAATGGCGATTGCGGTGCCTGCGCGGCGCTCCGGCGCGGTTGCGCCGGAGAGATCGTGGCTGGCGGCCCTGCCGGGCATGGACTACAGTGACCGGACATCCCCGTCAGTGTGCGCCGTCATGGACCATGATGCCGTGATCCCGAGTCCCGTGGGCCGTCTAGGCATTCGTTGCCGGGAGGGTCGTCTGCGGTCACTGGAATTCCTTCCCGAATCCGTCCCCCTGCGCCGGCCCGGCGGTCTGGCCGCCGAGGTGGCGCACCAGCTCGATCGTTATTTCACGGACCCCGCGTTTCGCTTCGACCTTCCCCTGGATCCCGACGGCACGCCCTTTCAGCGCAGGGTGTGGGCCGGCCTCGCTGCCATCCCCAGCGGCGAACGGCGCAGCTACGGCGATCTGGCACGCGAACTCGGTTCCGGTGCGCGCGCGGTGGGGGGCGCCTGTGCGCGGAATCCGCTGGTCATCGTGGTCCCCTGCCACCGGGTGGTGCCGGCCTCGGGCGGTACCGGAGGATATGGCGGCAGAACACGCGGGGCGCCGGTGGCCGTCAAGGCGTGGCTGCTGGCACACGAGCAAGGGGAGGAGGCCGCCCGTGATTCGTAACCCGGGTGGTGGCGCCCGAGTTCCCGCGACGCACGTGCCGCGATGCGAATTGTGTACCTGGAATGCGTTTGTGGCCGGGAGGACGGTATCGAAGTTGTGCTGATTTCCGAATGCGCCAAGGCCTGTGGGGCGTGTTCTCCGGGGTGCATTAATATAAGAAAGTACTGTTATTTTTCTGTTCCTTGACAATCCACAGGCCCTTTATCAGGCTATATCCCCAGTTTCGGGTGGGGGTTCAGGGAGCTTCGCGCACCCGAGGCTATTACAATAAAACCATCGCTTTGGGAGGTTGGTATGCAAGAAAGGGCCAGGTCCGCGTGAGCGGTGACGCCACGTTGCGGTCCGGTCCGCCCGTTAGTGAAATCACTTCCGTATTTGCCTTTACACAGTGGTCAATCTGACCCGAGTGCCCGTCCCGGGCTTGCCTCAAGGGGATCCGGCCCAACCACCAGAGGGACGGCGCCTCGGGCGGTGTTTACCGCCACAATTGGTAGTCATTATCTATGATGGAGGTTTCAATGATTAGAAAAACCTTGCTGGCGCTGCCAGTGGCCCTTGCCGTCGGGGTCACGGCCCACGCGGATCATATGGCCGAGAATCCGGCCGATATCCTCAGGTCGGTGATCAGTGAAGTCCCTGACTCACCCTATCTGACCCAGAGCCAACAGAACCTCATGATGATGGAGGACAACCCGAACCTGTGGACCGTGGAGGATGGCAAGGAGCTGTTCTATGCGGCACGCGGCCCGAACAATGTTTCCCTCGAGACCTGCGATTTCGGCAAGGGTCCCGGCGTGCTGGAGGGTGCCTACGCCGCGATGCCCCGTTACTTCGAGGATACCGGCAGGGTCATGGATCTGGAGAGCCGCCTGGTGCACTGCATGCAGACCATCCAGGGTTTCGCCTCCGACGATCCGGCGGTTCGCCAGCGTCATGGCTCCAACTCCGACCACATGAAGCTGCAGAGCTATATCGCCTCCCATTCCAACGGTATGGCGTGGAACCCGCCGCTGGATCACCCCATGGAAAAGGCCATGCGTGATGCGGGCGAGGTCATGTTCTATCGCCGGGCGGGCTCTCTGGACATGAGCTGCCAGACCTGCCATGCGGCCACCGGCAAGCAGATCCGTGCCTCGGTCCTGCCCAACGCCATGGTTCCGCAGGAATGGACAAAGGCGATCTCCTGGCCGGCCTTCCGTGTGGGCCACCAGAACTCGCGTTCCAGCCAGCACCGCGTGCGCGGTTGCTACTGGCAGATGCGCCAGGGCCAGATCGTCGCGGGCAGTGACGCTTCGATCGCGCTGATCTCCTACTGGACCGACCTGGCACGTGGTCAGCCCGCCATCCTGCCCGACCTGAAGCGCTGATCCCGGACGCACAGCTTAGGAGACTCGATTATGATGTTGAAGAAAAAGACCCGTTTCGCGGCCGGGCTCGCCGCACTCGCATCCATCCTTCTGATCGCGGGCGGTTGTGCCGCCACCGATGCCGGGGACCCCGGGAAGGCGGACTATACGAAGATGAGCGCCGAGGAACTTGCCGAGCACCTGATCTTCGCGCAGGGTGGTTTCCGTCTCGATCAGGAGACACAGGAAGGCGGTACGGTCCGTGATCGCCAGACCCAGGACGCCATGCAGAAGGTGTGTTCCGAGAGCCGGAACCAGCCGTCGCCGGAGCAGGCCGGTCAGATCATCGCCGATGCCCGTGCCTCCATCCAGTATCCCGACGGCGGCATCCGCCTGGGTGACTGGCAGAAAGGCGGGGAGCTGTCCTGGTCCGGGTTCGGTTTCCGGGTGGGACACAACGTGGACAACCACAGCCAGCGTGATGTCGGCGGCAACTGCTACAACTGCCACACCATGGATCCGGCCCGTCCCGGCGGCAACCTGGGCCCGAGCCTCACCGGCTACGGCAAGCAGCGGGGCAACAACGAGGCCACCCGTCGCTTTGTCTACGAGATGATCTACAACGCCCACGCCTATTTCCCGTGCACCGCCATGCCGCGGATGGGCGCCAACGGTCTGCTGAGCGAGGATGCGATCGCGGACATCATGGCTTACGTGCTTCACCCGGATTCGCCGGTGAACCAGTAAGCGTTCCGGTGCATTCGGCACCGTAGTCAGCAGTACGTCATTGAAGGCCACCGGCGGCAACGCCGGTGGCCTTTTTTTCGCTCCACAGCCGGTCATTCCCGCCCTCGTGCGGGCGTCTCCCCCCGGTGCATCCGGGGCCATGGGTCGGGTGTCCGGGCAAGCTCCTGCCCGTAAACCGGGAGGCACCGTCAACCGCCCCCGATCGGTAATTCCGGCCCCCGCCCCCGGGGAAACCTGCGCCGATCACGGCAACCTCCCTCCGGTTCGGATCCCGCACGCCGTGCGCATTAGAAGATCCTGTTATTTTTCTGTTCCTTGACAAGGCATCCCCCATGCGCTTTATCAGGCGGATGTGACCATCTTTGCGTAGCGAGTCCGGGCGGGTCCCGTTCAAGGCGCGTGTCCGTGAGGCTGGTCTGCAGGAGAGGCCGATGTCAGCGATGGCGGGGCTTCGGATTGTGCGATTGCGCCGCCTGTTGGAACGCCCCCCAACCGTTGTCCTGACAGTCGTGGGTCATGGCCCGAGCCCCGCTCCAGACAGTTGGCCGGCGGGCGACTGTCCGACATCAGGGACGGTGTCTCTGGCTATTCAGAATGCCATGATCGAAGTCATTTTCTATGGTGGAGGTTCCCATGATCAGACCAATGTTACTGGCGTTGCCCTTGGCCCTTGCCGTCGGGGTCACGGCCCACGCGGATCATTTGAAGGAGAATCCCGTTGATGTCCTGATGCGGGTGATCGAAGAGGTACCCGATTCGCCATATCTCCTCCAGAGTGAGCAGAACCTCATGATGATGGAGGACAACCCGAACCTGTGGACCGTGGAGGATGGCAAGGATCTGTTCTATGCGGCCCGCGGCCCGAACAACGTCTCCCTGGAGACCTGCGATTTCGGCAAGGGGCCCGGCGAGTTGGAAGGGGCCTATGCCGAGATGCCCCGCTATTTCGAGGATACCGGCCGGGTCATGGACCTGGAGGCCCGTCTGGTGCACTGCATGATGGAGATCCAGGGTTTTGCGGCTGACGATCCGGCGGTTCGCCAGCGCCACGGTTCCGGCTCCGACCATATGAAGCTGCAGAGCTATATCGCGTCCTGGTCCAACGGGATTCCCTGGAATCCGCCTATGGACCATCCCCTGGAGCGCGCCATGCGTGACGCCGGAGAGTACATTTTTTACCGCCGTGCCGGTTCCCTGGACATGAGCTGCCAGACCTGTCATTACGAGACCGGCAAGCGGATCCGTGCCTCGGTGCTGCCCAACTCCCGTGTCCCGCAGGAGTGGACCAAGGCGATCTCCTGGCCGGCCTTCCGCGTGGGTCATGACCATTCGCGCAGCAGCCAGCACCGCATACGCGGCTGCTACTGGCAGATGCGTCAGGCGGGACCGGTCGCGGGTTCCGACGGCACCATCGCGCTCATTTCCTTCTGGACCGATCTGGCACGTGGTCAGCCGGCCATCCTGCCCGACATGAAGCGCTGATCCCGGACGCAGAGCGAGGAGAATCGAGATGATGTTAAACATAAAGACCCGAAACGCGGCCGGGCTTGCCGCACTCGCATCCGTTGCGTTGATCGTGGGGGCCTGCGCCGCCGTCGATTATGGCGAATCCGGCAAAGTGGATTACACGAAGATGAGCGCCGAGGAACTGGGCGAGTATCTTGTGATGGAATCCGGCAGCTGGAACATGGACCAGGAGGTTCAGGAAGGCGGCACGGCGCGTGATCGCATGACCCAGGACGCCATGCAGAAGGTGTGTTCCGAGACTCGCAACCAGCCGTCACCCGAGCAGGCCGGGCAGATCATCGCCGATGCACGCGCCTCCATCCAGTACCCTGAAGGCGGCATCCGCCTGGGCGACTGGAGAAACGGCCGCGACCTGTCCTGGGGGGGCTTCGGTTTCCGCATTGTGCACAATCCCGATGACCACAGCCTGCGTGAGCCGAGCGGGAACTGTTACAACTGTCACACCATGGATCCCGCACGCCCGGGCGGCAACCTGGGCCCCAGCCTCACCGGCTACGGCGCACAGCGGGGCAACAACGAGGCCACCCGCCGCTTTGTCTACGAGATGATCTACAACCCGCACGCCTATTTCCCCTGCACCGCCATGCCGCGGATGGGCGCCAAGAACCTGCTGAGCGAGCAGGCGATCGCGGACATCATGGCGTATGTGCTTCATCCGGACTCTCCGGTGAACCGGTAAGGGTCAGGGGAGGCCACCGAAGGCTGATGTCACCCTTGAAGGCCACCGGCGGAAACGCCGGTGGCCTTCAATCGTTTCTTCGTGACACCGGGTCGTCGCGGGCGTGCGGCCTCCCGGCCTGTCTCGCTTGCGCGTAGGCCGGATAAGGCGCAGCCGCATCCGGCACGCCATCGGCAAGGATTGGCGGATGCGCTTCGCTTATCCGCCCTACGGCCCAGATACAGCGCGAGGCAGGCCGCGAGACCACAATCATTCGCGATCCTTGATGAAATATCCGGGCTAGAATTGATGTGATGTCAAAATCCCTGTTGCCGATCCTTGCCGTTGTGCTGCTGCTTGTTCCGCTGCCCAGCATCGGACTTGCCCAGACTCCGGCGGCATCCGATGTGGCGGACAGCATCGCGGAGTACCGGCGCATGTTGCGCGAGGGCAATCCGGGCGAGCTGTGGGTGGCCCGCGGCAAGCGTCTCTACCATACCCCCCGGGGTCCCAACGGCGTCTCCCTGGACGCGTGTGACCTGGGCCTCGGGCCCGGTGAGCTGGAGGGCGCGTTTGCGGCGTTACCGCGTTACTTCGAGGACGCCGGGCGGGTGCAGGATCTGGAATCCCGGCTCGTATTCTGCATGACGCACCTGCAGGGATTCGCTCGGGAGCCGCTGCTCCGGGAGGCGTTCTCCTCCGGTGAGCGCGAGTCGGATCTGGAGGCCTTGGCTGCGTACGTTGCCTCCCGGTCCAACGGCTATCCCCTGGCGGTGGAACTGTCCCATCCGCGTGAACTGGAGATGTATCGCATCGGGGAAGGCCTGTTCCACCGGCGCAGCGGCCCCCTGGACCTGTCCTGCGCCACCTGTCACAGCCGCGAGCAGCGGCGCATCCGGATGCACGGTCTGATGAACATCCACAATCCCGCCCAGGTGAGGGATGTCATGGGCAGCTGGCCCACCTACCGTGTGTCCCAGGGCACGGTACGCACGCTCCAGCACCGCATGTGGGACTGTCACTGGCAGATGCGGCTGCCGGATGTGGGCTACGGGTCGGACGCCACGGTGGCGCTGATCCTGTTTCTCAACGAACAGGCCCGGGGAGGGGAGGTGGATGTCCCGGGTGTGCGTCGCTGAGCGTTGCATGGGCCTCCTGCCCGCATTACTCGTGGGCGTGCTGCTGCTTGCCTTGAGCGGCGCCAGCGGACCCGCCCGGGGGCAGGGTCTCAGCGCCCTGGAGCGGCAGATGGAGGCCGTGGTCCGCGACAGCTGGGGGGATGCACCGGGGGTCGAAGCCCGCCGACTGGTTCAGGATGACACGCAGCTGGAATGCAGCCGCGTGCGAAACGAGCCCGGTGATGCCCTGCGCGAGCGCATTCAGAAGCGCGAACTGGCGCGTATCAGCTATCCGGAAGGCGGACTTGTCCTCGGTGATCCGGTGGCGGGCGAGCGTTATGCCAAGGATGGTTACGGCGGGCGTGTGGGCCGCCTGCGGCCTGATGACCCGGCGCGCCCGCGGGGAGGCAACTGTCAGGCCTGTCATGTACTGGAGCCGCGGGATGGCATCGGCGGCACGCTGGGCCCTTCACTGGCCGGTTTCGGCATCGGACTGGGCACCCGGCCCGTGGCGGTGCGCTACGTCTATGACCGCATCTACAATTCGCACGCCGTGAACCCCTGCTCGGAGATGCCCCGTTTCGGATATCACGGCTTCCTCACCCGGCAGCAGATCCTGGATATCGCCGCCTACCTGCTGATGCCAGATTCGCCCGTCAATCGCATCGAGCCGCCGGGATCCGAACCGGCCGGCACCGTGCGACCGTTGCCCTGAGGCCGGGTCTGCCCGTGAAGAATCGGTCCCCGGGCGTGCCCGTCTACCGCCATCACCGGCACGCGGGCAACTTCGCCGACATACACAAGCATGCGGTGCTGGCGTGGCTTGTCCGGGCGCTGACCCGTGCGGGCGGGCCCTTGTGTGTGCTGGATACTCATGCGGGTGACGGCCTCTATCGGCTGGATGATGCCCGGCGGCAGGCGAAACTGGCTTCCCTGCGAAGCGACGCGGGCGCGCCCGCCGCGCTGGCGCCGTATCTGCATGTGCTGGATACCCTGAACGGGCCGTCCTCATTGGACGTGTACCCGGGTTCGCCGTGGCTGGTGCGGGCCCTCATGGGTCCGGGCGACGCGCTGTTTCTGGCCGAGTCGCATCCCCGGGCCGCTGCGGCCCTGTCCGTACGGTTCCGGGACGATCCGCGGGTCCGGGTGCTTGAGCGGGATGGCTGGGAGGTGTTGGGACAATGGTGCCCTGCCGGGTCTTCTCGAGGGCTGGTGCTGCTGGATCCGCCCTATGCCGATTCAAGGGACCATGATCTTGCCCCGGACGCCCTGATCGACGCGGCCCGGCGCCGGTCCGATGCCTGTTACTGTCTCTGGTATCCGCAGGTGGACGGACGCCACGAGCCGATGCTGAGGACCCTGTGCGCCGCGTTTGCCGGCAGCGCCCTGCGGGCGGAACTGTGGGTCGAACCCCCGGGCCGTCCCGGGACGATGACAGGTTCCGGCCTGTTCGTGGTTTACCCCCCTGCGGGCCTGCATGAGGCCCTGGAGCGCCTGCAGCCCTGGCTGCAGGCGCGTCTCGCCCGCGCGCCCGGGGGCGGAGTGCGCCTCGTCCCGGCCGCGCGCACTTGAAATCCCGAGCCTTGTCCCCATCACTAAGACCTGCAAGTTTTTCAGTTTCACGATGCCGGCGTTCGGGAGGAGGTACCCATGTCCGTAGCGGGACACAAGGAGACCCTGAGTTTCCAGACAGAAGTGAGTCAGTTGTTGCACCTGATGGTCCACGCGCTGTACTCCAACAAGGAGATCTTCCTGCGCGAGCTGATCTCCAACGGCGCCGACGCCTGCGACAAGCTGCGGTTCGAATCGCTTGCCGATGACGCGCTCATGGAAGGAGAGGGGGATCTTTCCATCGAAGTGGACTTCGACCCGGAGGCACGCACGGTCACCGTGCGCGACAACGGCATCGGCATGAGCCGCGAGGAGGTGATCGACAACATCGGCACCATCGCCAAGTCGGGCACCAAGGAGTTTCTCTCCCGCCTGACCGGGGACCAGGCCAGGGATGCCCGCCTGATCGGCCAGTTCGGCGTGGGGTTTTACTCCGCGTTCATCGTGGCCGAACGGGTGGAACTCACCACCCGGCGTGCCGGCATGGGGCCGGAGCACGGGGTGCGCTGGATCTCCGACGGTACCGGCGAGTACAGCATCGAGACCGTGGAGGCGCCGCGCAGGGGCACCGAGATCGTGCTGCATCTCAAGGCGGACGAGGACGAGTTCCTGGACGGTCACCGCCTGCGCCACATCATCACCCGCTACTCCGACCACGTCCCCTTGCCCATCCGGATGCGCGCCCTGAACGAGAAGGGCGAGCCCGGGGAGGAACGGGAGACGGTCAACCGGGCCTCGGCCCTCTGGGCGCGGCCCCGTTCGGAGATCTCGGACGACGAGTACCGGGCCTTCTACAAGCATGTGGCCCATGACTTCGAGGACCCTCTGGCCTGGACCCACAACCGGGTGGAGGGTCGGCAGGAATACACCACGTTGCTCTATATCCCCAGGCGGGCGCCGTTCGACCTGTGGGACCGGGAGCGCCGCCACGGCATCAAGCTCTATGTGCGCCGGGTGTTCATCATGGACGATGCCGAGCAGCTCATGCCCGGCTACCTGCGGTTCGTGCGCGGCGTGGTGGATTCCAATGACCTGCCGCTCAATATCTCCCGGGAGATCCTGCAGAACAACCGGCTGATCGACGGCATGCGCGCCGGCTCCGTGAAGAAGGTGCTGGGCCTGCTGGAGGAGATGGCGAAGGATCGGCCCGAGGACTACCAGGCCTTTTGGTCCGCGTTCGGGCAGGTGATGAAGGAGGGTCCCGCAGAAGACTACGCCAATCGGGAGCAGATCGCGGGTCTCCTGCGGTTCGCCTCCACCCACACGGGGGAGGCCGCCCAGCACGTGTCGTTTGCCGACTATGTTTCGCGCATGAAGGAGGGCCAGAAGGCCATCTACTACATCACCGCCGACAGCCATGCCGCCGCCGCTCACAGCCCGCACCTGGAGGTGTTCCGCAAGCACGGGGTGGAAGTGCTGTTGCTTTCCGACCGGGTGGACGAGTGGCTGGTTACCCATCTGACCGAGTTCGACGGCAAGCCGCTCAAGTCCGTTGCCAAGGGTGCTTTGGATCTGGGTGAACTGGAAAGTGAGGAAGACAAGGAGGCGGCCAGGGCCGCCGAGGACGAATCGAAGGATGTCATGGAACGCCTGAAGAAGGCGCTGGGCGAGAAGGTGGAGGATGTGCGCGTCTCCCACCGCCTGACCGATTCCCCTGCCTGCATCGTGCTGAGCGAGCATGACATGGCCCTCTACATGCAGCAGCTGCTGCGCCAGGCCGGACAGAATCTGCCCGGCACCAGGCCGGTGCTGGAGATCAACCCGGGCCATGCGCTGATTCAGAAGCTGCGCGACGTGCCCGAGGAGCAGGTGAGCGAATGGGCGGAGATCCTGTTCAACCAGGCGCTGCTGGCCGAAGGGGCTCAGTTGGAGGATCCGGCCGGTTTTGTCCGTCGTCTCAACAGCCTGATCCTCTCGCGCCTCTGAGGATCTCCCTGGCCCCGAAGCCGCTTCGGGGAGGCCCTGGCTGCAAGGATGCAAGGGATGCGGCATGACATTCCCGGGACGACAGTCGGGTGTCTACCTCGCCACCCCCCGTGCGGCAGGCGGTGATCCCGACGAGGCGGCACGGGATGGCTGCCGATGGTCGGAGGGATGCGCTATGCTGGCGGCGGGACCATGGGGGCGTTGCATGACCGATTACCTGCCAGCCGAATGGACGGCATCCGCGCGGGCGTCAGCGAAGTTCGGGGCCGTCGATTGAGTCTCGACCAGCTGGCACTCTCCGGCGTACTTGCCGCCACCCTGATGCTGTTTCTCTGGGGCCGGTGGCGCCATGACCTGGTGGCGGTGGCGGCCCTGCTGGCCTGCGTGGCGCTGGGGCTCGTGCCGTCCGGGGAGGCCTTCTCGGGCTTTGCCCATCCGGCGGTGGTCACCGTCGCCTGTGTGCTCATTCTCAGTTACGGCCTGCAGGCCTCCGGTGCCGTGGATGCCCTGGTGCGCATCGTCATGCCCGGGGGCGCCGGGCCGACGCTTACCATTGCCGCGCTGACCGGTCTCGGCGCGCTGCTCTCCGGGTTCATGAACAACGTGGGCGCCCTGGCGCTGCTCATTCCTGTGGCCGTGCAGGTGGCGTCCCGAATGGGGATCCCTCCCGGACAGGTACTGATGCCGCTGGCCTTCGGCACCATCCTCGGTGGCATGATCACCCTGGTGGGTACCCCGCCTAACCTGATCGTGTCGGGTTTTCGTGCGGATGCGGGCCTCGGTGCGTTTCGCATGTTTGATTTCACACCGGTGGGCTTGGCCGTCGCCGCACTGGGTGTCGTGTTCGTCGCCCTGGCGGGCTGGCGGCTGGTGCCGGAGCGCAAGCCGGGGGTCGAGGGTTTCGAGACCGAGGCCTACCTGACCGAGGTGCGTGTCCACGAGGACAGCGATCTGGCGGACCATTGCCTGCGCGACGTGGACGACAAGCTCAAGGATCACGATGCCCAGGTGGTGGGCCTGGTGCATAACGAGGTACGCATGGTCGCGCCTCATCCGGGGCGGCGCATCCACGCGGGCGATATTCTCGTGATCCAGGCGGATGCTGACGCCCTCGCCGGCGTGTTGGGCGCGCTGGGGCTCAAGCTCGAGGAGGCCGTTGAGTCGGAGAAGGAGGGGGAAGAGGGCGGTGAAGACGAGCCCCCCGACAAGGAAAACCTGCCGGATGAGGCGGAGGGTCACACAGAGACGGAAGCCCCCTTGCCAGAGGACGAGATCTCGCTGGCGGAGCTTGTGGTGTTGCCGCAGTCGGAAGTGGTGGGGCGCAGTGCCAGCGACATTCAATTGCGCACCCGTTACGGTATCAACCTGCTGGCCATCTCCCGGCAGGGGAGGCGCTCCGCCACGCGCCTGCGAGTGACCCGCCTGGAGGCGGGGGATGTCCTGCTCATGCAGGGTATGCCGGACAGCATCGCCGAGTTCGCCGCCAATTCGGGTTGTGTGCCGCTGGCCGAGCGGTCGCTGTCCATCCCTGATCGGCGCAATGCCATCCTGGCCACGGGCATCATGGGGTTCGCGGTGGCGGGTGCGACCCTGGGCGTGCCTGCCGCGCTGGCGTTCGCTGCCGGTGTGCTGGCCTCCATGGTGCTGCGCACCGTGGCACTCCGACAGCTTTATCAGGCGGTGGACTGGCCGGTGGTGGTGCTGCTGGCAGGGCTCATTCCCGTGGCCGGCGCCATGGAGGCTACAGGGCTTGCCGGCGTGATCGCGCAGTTCATGCTGGAGGGAGTGGCCCAGGGGCACATGATCGCCGCGCTGGTGGTGATCCTGGTGGTCACCATGGTGCTGTCCGATCTGATGAACAATGCGGCCACGGCTGCCGTCATGTGCCCGGTGGCCATCGGCATCGCGGCGCAGCTGGGTGTCAACACCGATACCTTTCTCATGGCCGTGGCAGTGGGGGCTTCCTGCGCCTTTCTGACACCTATCGGGCACCAGAACAACACGCTCATCCTGGGGCCGGGCGGATTCCGGTTCGGGGATTACTGGCGGCTGGGTTTGCCGCTCCAGCTGCTGGTGCTGGCGGTGGCGGTGCCGATGCTGTTGTGGGTATGGCCGTTGTAGCCGGAGCGGCGCGGGTGCGTGTTTCCTGAAGACCATGATTTATGGGTTTTCAGGGAAATTCATTGGAAGATCGCCGATCTTATCCGAAGTTTGTTATTTGTTCGTGATTTCCGATCCGCGTCGTGAAAGCCGCCGATATCTGCTCAGGCGCCACGGATCGTCATGCGCCGGTAATGGTTGATCAGGCCGTTGGTGGATGCGTCATGCGCCGTGGCCGGGGTGTCGCCGTCCAGTTCCGGGAGGATCACCCCGGCCAGTTGCTTGCCCAGTTCCACGCCCCATTGATCGTAGGAATTCACGTTCCAGATGATCCCCTGTGCGAAGATTTTGTGTTCGTAGAGTGCGATCAGGCTGCCCAGGGTACGGGGGGTGAGCCTGCGGAACAGGATGGTATTGCTGGGGCGGTTGCCGGGAAAGACCCGATGAGGGGCGACACGCTCGACGTGTTCCGGGGCGAGTCCGGCCCGCTGCATCTCGGCGCGCACCTCATCGAGCGTCTTGCCGCGCATCAGGGCCTCGGTCTGGGCGAAGAAGTTGGACAGCAGGATGCGGTGATGCGCGCCCATCGGGTAGTGGCTTTCGCAGGGCGCCAGGAAGTCACAGGGCACCAGCCGGGTACCCTGGTGAATCAACTGGTAGAAGGCGTGCTGGCCGTTGGTGCCGGGTTCGCCCCAGATGACGGGGCCGGTCTGATAACCCACCCGGCGGCCCTGGCGGTCCACGGACTTGCCGTTGCTCTCCATGTCGCCCTGCTGGAGATAGGCGGGGAAGCGGTGCATGGATTGATCGTAGGGCAGGATTGCGTGGCTTCCCGCCTCGAAGAAGTTCACGTACCACACGCCCAGCAGGGCGAGAATCACCGGAATATTCTCTTCCAGGGGCGCCTCGCGGAAATGCTCGTCCATGGCATGGGCGCCGTCCAGCAGTTCCTCGAAGCGGGCCATGCCCACATACAAGGCGATGGGCAGGCCGATGGCGGACCACAGGGAATAGCGCCCGCCCACCCAGTCCCAGAAACCGAACATGTGTTCGGGGTCGATACCGAAATTCACCACCCCCTCCCGATTGGTGGAGACCGCCACGAAGTGACGTGCGATGGCCGTGTCATCACCCGCGTGCTCCAGCAGCCAGGCACGTGCGGTGTAGGCGTTGGTCAGCGTCTCCTGGGTGGTGAAGGTCTTCGAGGCGATGATGAACAAGGTGGTCTCGGGGTCGACGCGCCTGAGGGTCTCCGCCATGTGGGCGCCGTCGACGTTGGAGACGAAATGCATGGCGATCCGTTCATGGCCATAGGGCCGAAGGGCCTCGCAAACCATCACCGGACCCAGGTCCGAGCCGCCGATGCCGATGTTGACCACGTGGCGGATGGGCTTGCCCGTATAGCCGGTCCACTCGCCGCTTCTGACATTGTCGGTGAAGGCCGCCATACGCTGGAGCACCGCGTTCACCGCGGGCATCACGTCCTCGCCATCGACCACGATCGGGCGGCGACCCCGATTGCGCAGCGCCACGTGCAGCACGGCCCGGTCTTCCGTGTGATTGATCCTTTCCCCGGAGAACATGCGTTCCCGCCACCCTTCCACGTCGCAGC
>SKOF01000226.1 GCA_007120155.1 Thioalkalivibrio sp.
CGCCATCGCTGCACATCGTGACGGGCCGCCTCGCCGGTAATCCATCGACTTTCGCCCGAGGCCATGGCGGTGCGCCCGTCCAGGCTCATGGCAAGTTTGATCCGCACGAAGGGCCGGCCCCGTTCCATGCGGCTCACGAATCCCGGGTTGAGGGCTCGCGCCTCCCGTTCCAGCAAACCGGCCGACGTCTCAATACCCGCCCCGGCCACCCGCGCGAGGCCCTGCCCCGCCACACGGGGGTTGGGATCGGTCATGGCGGCCACCACGCGCCCCACTTCGGCCGCGATCAGGGCGTCGGCGCAAGGGGGCGTACGGCCATGATGGGCACAGGGTTCCAGGGTCACGTAGACCGTTGCCCCCCGGACCGCGTCACCGGCCGAGCGCAGCGCCAGGATCTCTGCATGGGGCTCACCGGCACGCACGTGAAAACCCTCGCCCGCCACCCGGCCGTCGCGAACGATGACGCAGCCGACCCGCGGATTCGGATCCGTGGTGTACAGGCCCCGGTGCGCCAGCTGCAGCGCCCGGGCCATGTGGCGGATGTCGGTTTCGTTGTTCACCGGTTCTTAAGGAAATGGACAGGATTTTTCAGTATTTACAGGATATTAAGAAACACTCTTAATAAATCTTGTAAATCCTGTCAATCCTGTCCATTCTCTTCCTCATCCCCCAGCAGCGGCATCTGGTGCTTGCGCATCTCGGGGGTCAGGTCCTTCTCCAGACGCTCGATCACCTCTCGGAATGCCTGCACGTCGGCGAAGCTCAGGTATACGGAAGCGAAGCGGATGTAGGCCACCTGGTCGAGCCCGCGCAACTCCTCCATGACCCATTCACCGATACGCCGGGAGGACACCTCCCGCTCCCCCTGACCCAGGAGTTTGCGCTTGATGCGGGCCACGGCCTCCTCCACCCGGTCCGTGGACACGGCGCGTTTTTCCAGCGCCTGCATCATCCCGGATTTGAGCTTCTCATCGGTGAAAGGCTCCCGGGAACCGTCACGCTTGACCACACGCGGCATGTTGAGCTCCGCGTTTTCGTAGGTCGTGAACCGTTCCGAGCAGGACAGGCATTCCCGGCGCCGGCGCACCTGGTCACCTTCACCGGCCAGGCGGGAATCGATCACCCGGGTGTCGGGAGCTCCGCAGAAGGGGCACCTCATAAGGACAGTCTCAAGTGGCAAGTGGCTAGTGGCAAGGGAAACGCACTGCTCGCCACTTCAGACCTCAGTTGCCGTAGACGGGAAAACGTGCGCACACGTCGAGGACCTTCGCTTTGACCTGTTCGATGACCCCGGTGTTCTCGTGATCATCCAGCACGTCGCAGATCCAGCCGGCCAGATCGCGGGACTCCTGCTCGCCGAAACCGCGTGTGGTGATCGCGGGGGTGCCGATGCGGATGCCGCTGGTGACAAAGGGCGACTGGGGATCGTTGGGCACGGCGTTCTTGTTGACCGTGATGTTGGCCGCGCCGAGTGCCGCGTCGGCGGCCTTGCCGGTCAAGCCCTTGTCGATCAGATCCACCAGGAACAGGTGATTATCGGTGCCTCCGGAGACGATCCTGTAGCCGCGCTCCATCATGGTGGCCGCCATGGTCCGGGCATTGGCCACCACCTGCTGCTGGTAGGTCTTGAACTCAGGCTCCAGTGCCTCCTTGAAGGCCACCGCCTTGGCTGCGATCACGTGCATCAGGGGTCCACCCTGGGTGCCGGGGAATACGAGTGAATTGAGCTTCTTCTCCAGCTCGGGATTGCTCTTCGCCAGGATGATGCCGCCGCGGGGACCGCGCAGGGTCTTGTGGGTCGTGGAGGTGGTTACATCGGCGATATTCACGGGGTTGGGGTAGACGCCCGCGGCCACCAAACCCGCCACATGCGCCATGTCCACCAGCAGCCACGCCCCCACCTTGTCGGCGATGTCCCGGAATTTCTGCCAGTCGATTTCCCGCGAGTAGGCGGAGAAGCCGCCCACGATCATCCTGGGCTTGTGCTCCAGGGCCAGGCGCTCCACCTCGTCGAAATCGATGTAGCCCTGGTCGTCGATGCCGTACTGAACGGCGTTGTACAGCTTGCCGGAAAAATTCACCTTGGCGCCGTGGGTCAGGTGTCCGCCATGGGCCAGGCTCATACCGAGCACGGTGTCGCCGGGCTGCAGCAGGGCCATGTACACGGCGGCATTGGCCTGGGAACCGGAATGGGGCTGCACATTGGCGTAGTCCGCACCGAACAGCTGCTTGACACGGTCAATGGCCAGCTGCTCTGCGATGTCCACATTCTCGCAGCCCCCATAGTAGCGTTTGCCCGGGTAACCTTCGGCATACTTGTTGGTAAGCACCGAACCCTGCGCCTCCATGACCCGGGGGCTGGCGTAGTTTTCCGAGGCGATCAGCTCGATGTGCTCTTCCTGCCGGCGGGCTTCGGATTCGATCGCCTGCCAGAGTTCGTCGTCATAGCCTGCGATACCCATCTGTATGGAAAACATGTCTTACACTCCTGGGAAAACGTCTGGTAAGGTGTCCCAAAAAAGAGGCGAATTATACTGTATTTTGAGCCAACTGACAGGATTCACCCCTACATTCTGTGTCGTCACGGCGCAGCCCGTCCCCCGGGCCGCGCGATCCAACAAGGAGATCAGCATCATGAACTCACTGAGTCCAAAAGGCCTTGTCGTCCATCTGCTGGTGACTGCGTTGTTGCTCTCCATGACAGGGTTCGTCATGGCCCAGGAGCGTTTCCTGACCATCGGCACCGGTGGCGTCACCGGCGTGTACTATCCCACCGGCCAGAACATCTGCCGGCTCATGAACCGCGAGCAGGATACCCATGGAATCCGGTGCAACGCGGAGTCCACCGGCGGCTCCGTATTCAACCTCAATGCCATCCGCCAGGGCGAGATGAACCTGGGCGTGGTCCAGTCGGACTGGCAGCATCACGCCTATCATGGGAGCGACCGCTTCGCCGATGCGGGACCCCATGAATCCCTGCGCGCCCTGTTCTCGCTGCATCCCGAACCCTTCACCGTACTGGTGCGCCCGGACAGCGGTATCGAACGATTCGAGGACATCCTCGGCAAGCGGGTGAACGTGGGCAACCCGGGTTCCGGACAGCGAGGCACCGTGGAGCGGCTGATGGAGGAGTACGGCTGGGGCATGTCGGATTTCTCGCTCGCCTCGGAACTGCCTTCCCGTGAGCAGGGCCAGGCGCTGTGCGACAATCGCATCGACGTGGTGCTGTTCACGGTGGGTCACCCCTCCGCCGCCATTCAGGAGCCTATTGCCACCTGCGGGGCCCGCATCATTTCCGTGGAGGGCGAGGTGATTGACCGCCTGGTGAGCGAGACCCCCTACTACTTCAGCGCCACCATCCCGGCCGGCATGTACCCGGGCCATGACAGCCCCATCCAGACCTTCGGCGTGGGCGCCACACTGGTGACGTCCACTGATACCTCCGAAGATGCCGCCTACCATCTGGTCAGGGCCGTGTTTGAAAACTTTCCGACTTTCAAAGGTATGCATCCCGCTTTTGAAGTGCTTGAGAAGGAATCCATGGTGGGCCAGGGGCTGTCCGCACCCCTGCATGACGGTGCCAGACGTTACTATCGCGAGGCGGGCCTGCTGAAGGACTGATCCCACCGGTCGGCAGGCCCAGCCTCCATGACCGATCGGAACGACACCCCGGCTTCCGCAGCCGGGGGGCCGGGCGCCCCTGAGCCGGCGCAACTGGCCGCATCCATGGAAGTGGGCGCCCGGGCTCCGGGCGCCCTCACCCGCGGGCTGATCTACGCCACCGCGATGGCCTGGTCCCTGTTTCAGGTCTGGATCGCGTCGCCCTTCGGCTACTGGCTGGGCTTTCTCGTCATCCCGGAGACCCAGGCCCGGGCCATTCACCTGGCCTTTGCGGTGTTCCTGGCCTTTCTGGCCTTCCCCGCCTGTTCCCCGCTGTCTCGGCATCACCGACCTATCGCCGGGGTGTTCTTTGTCGTGTTCGGCCTCGGGGTGCTCGCGCTGGCGGCCTACAACCACCTATCGGAACTCCCGCGCGCCGGCGTATTCGCATTGATCGGCGCCGTCATCCTGGCCATGGCCTGGCCCAATCTGCGCCCGGCGCCCGCCACCCGGGTGCCGCCCATGGACTGGCTGCTGGCGGCACTGGCCGCCTTCTGCGCCGCCTATCTGTTCATCTACCACCAGGAACTGGCCCACCGCCCCGGCCGGGCCACGCCCCAGGACCTGATCGTCGCCGGGTGCGGCATGGCCCTGCTGCTGGAGGCCACCCGGCGCGTGCTGGGGCCGGCGCTCATGATCATCGCCGGCGTGTTCCTCTTCTACACCTTCGCCGGGCCCTGGATGCCCGACATGCTGGCCCACCGGGGCGCCTCCTTCGGCCGGGCCATGTCCCAGCAGTGGCTTTCCAACGAGGGGGTGTTCGGCATCGCCTTGGGCGTATCCACGGGCTTCGTGTTTC
>SKOF01000018.1 GCA_007120155.1 Thioalkalivibrio sp.
ATGCTTAGTGATCCAGTGTTGCAGACTTCGCGGTCCAAACTGATCGGCCAGCTTATCCACATTCTTTCGCTCAGACCCCGCCGTGAGGAAAACTCGCCCCCTCTCGTCGCGCAGAACCAGCTGTTCTCCGGCCTCAAATATGTAATCAAGGCTGGAGAATTGGGTCCAGTCGACCTTGAGCATTTTCCCCAGGTTCAACACCCACTGGGCTCCCTCGCTGACCAGACCTTGCTGGCCAAGATCTGTCTTAAGCCAGCTCTCCAGAAAGTCCTCCAGATAATAGGCAATTGCTTTCTTATGTTGTGGGTCAGACTTAGCTAAATCCATAAATGTGCCCATAAGCCCCCCCTTTGTTCCTCCTCTGAGAGCTTCTTGCACAGCCTCTACCAACTCCTGACTCAGAGGCTTGCCCGGGGCCAGCTCCCAAGACTGCAAATCAATCAACTCCTGCATGGCCTGTAAGGGATTACCAAACTCCATAAAATAGTCGTCTGAACCAGCTACGCCGGTAGAGGGGTGATATGGACTGGCCTTCAAAGACAAGAGCCAAATAGCATCATCTAAATACGAGCGGCCCATTTCCTCAAACTGATACAAAAAAACAGAGTAGATTTTTCTAAAAACCTCATGAAACCCAGGCACATAAGGGTGATCCATATTGTTGGCCCCTAGGTAAAGGAGCCTCTCAATCACTTCAGCCCTAAAAATCGGCGACCTTCTAGCAGGAGCTTCAGCATCTAAGCCGGAACTGCGCACCCTCAGCCGAGGGTACTCATACACCACAAAGCCTTCCTCTTCTTTGACCTTAAAGCCCAAAGCCGAAGCCAAAAGAGGGAAGTCCTCAATCTCAATTTTTCCCGGGTTCTCACCCAGCCTGCGCAAAAAGGCCTTCTTTTCCGTCAAGGAAGGCTCACTCAACAACTCTACACAAGCTCTTCCCTCTGCCCCTGCACCCTCGGACTGAGCCACAACCTGCTCCTGAAGCCCAAAAAAAGCGGTGCAAACAAAAACAATAACTATTCCAATTTTGCCAAACACCCTCACTCCTTTTACCTTTGCTCCATCAGCTTCATCAACCAACCTAGGCCTAAAGCCGATCTAATGTCAGGATTCTGTTTCATGATCTCGATTTCGAAGGGGCTAAATTTCAACTCTTGATCGACAGCCAGAGAGTGAATAACTCTGACCAGCTCAACTTCCTCTACCCGCCAACGGTAACCTTTCGTTGGTTCAACGTATTTAAAGTCCAGCTTCTCCAAAATCTCTAAAACGTACTTTGTAGCCACGCGCTGTACGATACCAGTCGTCTTCGAATTCAGAAGCTCACGCCTACTACGGATAGCGATATGATAGGCTCTATCATTGAAACTATTCATGACCGCCAGCAAGTCGTACCGAGTTTTTCTTTGGAACTCTTCGATATCAAATTCCCAATTTGGATAAATATCATAAAACTTAAAACTACGAGACAAGGTCTCGCCAAGCGACATTAAGGCGAGATCAACCTCATCATAATTCACTTTAGTGGAGGCTTCCAATCTCTCAGGAACTTCAGCCTCAAGCTGCTTGTAGGCTTCACTGATCTGCTGAAAAGCCCAAGAAGTACCCCCGCGGTCAGGATGAAGGACTTGGGCGGCTTTCCGGTAAGCCTGCTTCAACACCGCCAGATCGACCCCAGTCCCATTGGCCGGAAGCCCAAGGCGTTCAAACATATTCAGAGAACTTAACTGATAGGGCCCACGGTCGCTCAGCTTGGCATTACAAGCCCCTTCAACCCCATCACTACCTGCAAAGGCAGAGCCGGGAGCCATGAAAGCAAACAAATGAAAAACCAAAACACAGAAACCGAAGAGCCTAATTGAGACAGACATCTCACCTCCTCTAAAACTTGATATTTCTAATCCTTTGAGATCAGAAAACATTGAATGGTCATAAATATAAGTCTTTTTGGCGCAAAGCGCTATCTTCTTGCCGCCTTATGAAGTTTTTCCAGGGAATCCTAACAAACTCCCCAAAAAACCAACCGCCAAAGGCATTTTTGGGCAGGATGAGGCAAATATATACTCTAATTCCAAAACTTAACAACTTCGTCATACAGCCGAACCGCATGTTCATGGATCTGTTTATCGGTCAAATCATCTATAACCCGCCAAACTATCTCACCCGCCTCATTAATGAACACATCTATAAAAGCACCCTCTCTCAGATCTTCAGAAAGAATAGCGTGTCCATCAACACTTCTAGACCCCTCAACCAATATCTCGAACTGCCTTCTAATATCAGATGCATTAGCATCAACGAGCGTTCTCTCAACAAGAGACTCTATAACTTCGTCCCGAACATTAATGATAGTTTTTTTTGCCTCAATTCTTTTTAGAAAAAGGCTTTTGACCATAAGCTTATACATGTCCCTTATCTCGTCTCTGGTGAACTCTCCATAGAAAAATATGTAATCGATCCCTCTCAAGTTAGCCTCTGAAAAAACATGTGCTGCCTCAGCTGCAGCATTACCATTTGATCTTTCTCTAGCCAGCTCTATGAGCCTGCTTCTCATGAACTCACTATGCTCGAATGCACTCAACTTCCCCAACTCCTCTCTTGAAAACTCTGGGAACCTATAACTTCCGTCTGGATTTCTTACGGTCATATCTTGAAAAACATTGTCAGTTAGAACCAACAGCTGCCCATCCAAGTCGGCCTCATTCCCCTTAAAATCCCTTAACTTTTTCGCTTCACGAAACTGTAAAAGACCCTCTTTTAGGGCGCTATGACCCTCCCCTGTAGCTCGAAGCGCTTCATCAAAGAGAATTATCCCATATCGATTTTTCATCATATAATCCAAAAGAATTGAAGGCTCCTCAGAGCGAACATATCCAGCAGGGGCACCCTTCATAAATGAAGCCATCGCCTCCTTTGACTGAAGAAACTGAGCCTCGGCTCTCAAGATAGCATCAGCACTTCCGATAATTCTTGCAGCAACTTCTGCAAAGTAAGTCTTACCAGTCCCCGGCTTTCCAATTAACAAAAACGTCGCCATTGGCCCTTTATCGCGCCCGAACCCCTCGACTGCCCTTCTATAAACAGTTAAGAAAGTTTCTACAACCTCCTCGTGGCCCGCATACTTCTCCCTAAAATTTCTTCTAATTTGATCCCAATATCTATCCCTCTCTGATATATCTAGAACTTCAAGTTTTAGCCTTTCAGTTAACACAAATCTATTTACATTAGACATCTGTTCTTTATGTTTCACCACAGCGACATCCACAAGATCACCAATACTCAATCTCACCATCTTTTGTTGGCTATCATTACGCTCAGAAATCCAATCTTTAATCTCTCTCTTAACTTCCGACAGCCTAGCATCCACCTCTCTAAAATTTACAGAGCTTACTCCTTGCATCTTTTCAACTGCGTCAAACAGGTCATTTATACGGTTTCTTAACTGACTACTGACAGCAAACCCTTCTACCTCTGAGGCTATCCGTTTGACTTCTCCCTCGAGCCTTGCCCATTCGTTCAAGGCAATTTCCCTATAGACTTTATGTCCAACCCCCACTGCCTCTCCCATTTGCTGCAAATCATTAAAAACAACAGCTATCCTGCTTTTCAATTCCGGAATCTCCTTAGGCTCAAACATACTTCTTGCCCTGGCCACGTTCAGCATCGCTTCTTCTAGTATTTCCATAGCGTTTTTTGTATAACCCTCCCCAGACCTTTTTATAAAGTCCTTGGAAAGCTTTATCGCAGCCTTAATGACCTCATCGGGAACAAAGACCTCGTGTTCCTTGGCAATCCGCAATGCCTCCAATCTTAAGGTGGAAAAATTTGCAACCTCTTGAAAATCGATTCGATGAATGCTCCTTTCTCCTGACTTGAGATGCTCCGAAACGGAGGTATAATGGCGATTTGCTACGGCCCCCACAAGACGAACATTATCCAGTTGCTCCCTTTCAATTCTCCGCGATAAGGCGTCAAAAACCTCAAGTGGCAGCCGGTGAAGGTCATTAACCGTCTCAGTTGAGGATGAAGCCAAAGGATGCAGTGAATCGACAAAGATAAGAACTGGACCCACTTCAGACTCACTACTTATTTCAGTAAAGAGCTTATCTACAAATGTCTTTACGTCCCGATTTTTTCCCGCTTTTACGTACTTATCCAGCTCCCGTTCTACCGACAATATGTTAATCTTTAAGACTCTATATTCCGCGAGCGAAGGAACATCACCTCGCCCTATCGCCTTAGCAAACGAATCCATACCGGTAGTCACACCGACACCAGAATCGGCAGAAATCAAAGAAACCTTTTTGTCCTTGTCTGCTAAAGCTGAAAGCGAAGATTTCAGTAAGGGATGAATATCTGGCGCGCTAGGATTACTTATCTGTCTGGCAACAAGGTCCTCCGAAACAGCACGAAGGGTCCGCGCACGATTGGGGTCTAAGCGCATTCCTCCGGG
>SKOF01000369.1 GCA_007120155.1 Thioalkalivibrio sp.
AGTTGGTTAATTTCACCGGCACGTATGAACAGGCACTCGATGAGTCGCCTTGCCCCAAGTGCGAAACCAAGCCGGTCAACTATCACGAGATTCAATACAAGGACAACGAGTACATGATTTCGGGGTCGGTGGACTTTCATCTTTTTCGGGAAGGTGCGCTGATCCCCATTGAGAGCAAGTCGGTCAACGCTTCGCGTTGGCAGGAGATGACTTCGCCTGACCCCAACCATGTTTCTCAGGTTCTTACGTACTGGCATTTGATGGACCGGAGAAAATTGCCGCTGCATGATGTAGCGGTCATCATGTACACCGGCAAGGATATATATCGCGGGTACCCCATAAAGGAATACCCGCAGCACGCCAGTCGATCTATGAACCGAATCGAGGTTCTGATCGAGGAAGCATCGGAATGGTCGGCTTTCAAGCACAACGGGGCCTTGCCGCCCCGTCGATGCTGCACTAGCGAGCGGTCCCCCAAGGCGCGGAAGTGCCAGTTTGCTCAGGAATGCTTTCATGAGTTCGGGTAAGACGGTTGTCGGAATCGACGCCAGCTTGACATCGACTGGTTATGCTTTTTTTCTTGACAACGAGCTTGTGGCGGGGACAATAAAGCCCAAGAACCTACGAGGACCACAGCGGCTAGACTTCCTAGTCAGCAAGATCGAGGAAATTTTTTCTCGTGCAAATGCAGACTTTCTTGCTCTGGAAGGCTACTCTATGGGTTCCAGAGGCTCCAGAGTTTTTCATATTGGCGAATTAGGCGGGGCCTTGAAATTGGTTGCAATTCGGAGAAACATGCGAATTCTTACGATCCCACCGTCATCCGTAAAGGTCTTTGCGACCGGTAATGGGCGGGCTGAGAAAGAAGACATAATTCGAGGAATTGAGGCCAACTGGGGGTATCAGATCGATAAGCACGACATGGCGGATGCCTTTGTGATCTTGCAAATGGGTATTGCGTTTGGCAATCGCAGGGCTTATCGTTGCTACCCCGAGGAAAGACGGCGCGGGTTGGAAGGATGCGAACTGGAGTATTGATTTCTTCGCCAAACCGTCTATAATAGCAGTCAGGTCAAACGGTCAACGCGCAACAGGAGGTACAGAATATGGGTATTGCAAAAGGTGATATGGTTCGTTTCACGGGCTTTGCCGAAGAGGAAATTCCGGATAACGGCGAGCATCTGGCCGAAGGTCAGACCTACGAGGTCTACAAGGTTTCCGACGAGGACGGCGATACGTCCTACTTTGTGGCCGTCGAGAACCCCGATTTCGACGCTTCCAAGAAAGCCACCAAGAAGAACCCCGAGTTCCTCTACGTGAACGTTTTCGAGGATGAGGTCGAGGAAGTCGAGGACGAGGACGGCGACGAGGAAGAAGTCGAGGAAGAGGCTGAAGAGGAAGTCGAGGAGGAAGAGGCCCCGGCTCCCAAGAAGAAGGCAGCCGCGAAGAAGGCTCCCGCCAAAAAGGCGGCGAAGAAAGTCGAGGCTGAGGCCGAGGAAGAAGAAGCTCCCAAGCGCAAGCCGGGGCGTCCGAAGAAGGCTGAGACCGAGAAGGCTGCCGAGGCTCCGAAGAAGCGCGGTCGCCCGAAGAAGGTTCAGGACGAGGAGGAAGGCGACCCGGACCTGAAGGGCATGATCATCCTTGAGCGTGACGAGGAAGATGAAGACATCCTCGCCATGGTCGATGACGGCGATGTTCTTGAACTGGCGCAGGAGTTGGTCTCCGAGTCCACGGTCACCGAATACCGCTTGGGCGGCATCCTCTACCATGTGCGCGTCTCCAAGGCGTACAAGGAAGTCGATCCGGCCTATGCTGAAGTCGGCGGTTTCGCGGCGTATATTCAGGAGCAGCTGGGCCTTGAGTATCGCAAGGCGATGTACCTGATCGACATCTACACCAAGTTCTCCAAGGCGGGAATCCACGGTGACCGCGTTGGCGATATCGGCTGGACCAAGGCGAAGGAGATTGCTCGCGTCGTCACTTCGGACAATGCGGACAGCCTGTTGGAAGCAGCAGCCGAGTCCACCGTTGTCGAACTGAAGGAGACCATCAAGGAATCCTACGGTCGCGAAGGCGCGGACACTCGTCCGGTGGTCAAGAAGATGACCTTCAAGTTCCGCTTGGAACAGGAGAATGCCGAGGTCATCGAGGACTACCTGCTTCAGGCGCAGGAGGAACTGGGTCACGACAAACTCGAACAGACGTTTGAGTACATCGTCACCGAATGGGCCGCCGAGCATCTGAACGTTGGCAAGGCCAAGACCAAGGCTCCTGCCAAGGCGAAGGTGGTTGCCAAGCCGAAGGCGACCAAGACCACAAAGGCTGCCGCCTAAGAATCTAGGCCCCGCAGTTTGATGGTAGAATAGGGGCGGCAAGAAATTGCCGCCCTTTTTTTGTCAGGAGGAAAGTTGTGGCTAGACGGCGCAGAGCGGTAGACCGTGGTCCGGTAAAAGTAGGCATCGAGTACCGGACACTCGATGAGATAACCCCGTACGAAAACAACCCACGGCAGAACGAAGATGCAGTGCAATCAGTTGCAAATTCGATTCGCCAGTTTGGGTTCGTTGTCCCGATTGTGGTCAATGCGGATGGCGTGATCGCGGCGGGGCACACCCGCTACGAGGCGGCCAAGATGATGGGGCTGGAAGAGGTTCCCGTTGTCGTTGCCAGCCACCTCACTCCGGAGCAGTTGAATGCTTTTCGCTTGATCGACAACAAGGTCTCTGAGCTTGCCAAATGGGACCTCGATATGTTGTCGGCGGAAATCACCGCACTCCAGAATTCGGGCATTGAGTTCACCAATTATGGCTGGTCGCAGGAAGAGATCGATTGCCTGACAGAGATCGTTGCGGATGATTGCTTGTCCGCAGGGGTTGCCAGCCAGCTAGACCAGCGGCGGAACGAGGACATTGATAACCGGCGTGCCCCATCGCGCACCCGATTTGTCCTTGGGGACATCGTGTTCTTCATTGAACAGAGCGCGGCACGGTCTTGGTTGTCCGACATTCGGGCGGAAGTGGATTTTGAGGAAGCGGCGTTGATCCGGCATATCAAGGAACTGCTTGGGCTGGACAACTACGAGGAACAGGTATGACCGTCAACGTTCCGGTTGGCAAGCTCCACGAGGACCCTTCCAACCCGCGCAGGACCGAGCATAGCCGGATGCAGCTACTCATGCTCAGCCTCAGCAAGATCGGCTTCGTATTGCCCTTATATGCGCTTAAAACAGGGTTCATACTCTCCGGTCACCAGAGGTTGAAGGCGGCCAAGGCACTAGGCATCGAGAACGTTCCAGTGCAGCATTTGGACCTGACTAAGGAAGAGATTCGCGGCATCAACGTGATCTTCAACCGCCTCACAAACGATATGGGCGCGATGGAGACCGGCGCACGGGTTTTCAAGCAGCTATCGCTGGAGACCCTGTTGAAGCAGGCAGAAGAAATTGATGACTATGAAGGAGAAGACTGGCCAGCTTTATACCAGCAGGACGTGGAGATACGCGGTCTTGGTGGTAGGTATGCGGACAAATACGACCGCAAGGCCATTGTCGTTGCCAACAATCTCCTCCGAAAAGGCATTAAAATGCCACTTGTTATTTCAGAAAGTGGCGATGTGGTAAACGGCGTTCACCGACTCCTTGCTGCACGGGAAGGCGGCGAGGAGACTTGGCCGGTGGTCATCATTCCCGATGAACATGCCGAGTTGGCGGTCAACTTCCTGAACTATATCTCCATGGACTTTCAGGTTGATGGAGAGTTTGAGCGCGTGCTTCGCTACTCGGCCTATAGGCGGCCCCAGAACAATCGAGGGTCAGTCCCCAAGGCATACCGGTTCTGGGGCAATGGCGAGCGCACCCTTCCGGACAAGGATTCCTACAGCGTCGATTACTGGCGCAAGTTTCGGGATTTGCACGGGCATTCGATTGTCGATTTCGGTGCAGGACTAGGCAAGGTCGCGCCGTTCCTCCAGAGCAAGGGAATCGACTGCATCGACTTTGAGCCGTACCGGATTCCGGAGGAGAGCGAGCGCAAGATTCCCGACCCTGCTTACTCGCGCCACAAGGCGGAAGAGTTTTTGCAATTGATTGCAGACGGCAGGCACATTGATTCGATCTTTCTTGCGTCAGTACTGAATTCGGTCCCGTTCCCGCTAGACCGCATGGCAGTCCTCGCTTGTGTGCACGCTCTTTGCAGCCCAGACACCGTGGTTTACGGCACGCTTCGCGATATCTCGGACTACAATTATGAGTACTCGGGAATCCGGCAAGCCAACTATTTTGTGTTTGACTCCGAGCCGGGAGTTCGGATTGGGGATGTTCTGAGCAAGCCGAAAATCCAAAAATTTCACACGCAGGATGAAGCCAAGTCCATGTTTTCGTCGCTTTGGCAGACGGCAGATTTCTGGCCGGGAGGCAATATCTTCTATTTCCGCCTCAAGCATCC
>SKOF01000306.1 GCA_007120155.1 Thioalkalivibrio sp.
CGAATGGCAGGTGGAGAGCGGCCTCGGCATCGGTATCAACCGCGGGGAGGTGGTGGTCGGCAATGTGGGCTCCGAGGCGTTCATGAGTTACACGGTCGTAGGCGACCCGGTCAATGTGGCCGACCGCCTGCAGAAACAGGCGGGCCCGGGGGAGATCCTGTTGTCCGGCCGGGTGCACGAGGCCCTGGCGCCGGAGCGGGCATGCACCTGTGAGCGCCTCGATAACCCGTTGTTTTTAAAAGGAAGGACACACCCCTTGCCGGTTTTTCGCTGGCAGTGCGGGGAGGTGGCCGGTCCCGGTGCCTGACGGACACCCGCACCCGTGTCTGGTATCCGGTGGCGCGAGTGGCTAGACTGACCCTCTGTGGTCAATCAGCCGGGTGCTGTGATCCCGGCGGTGTGCCTCAGAGTCAGAATAAAGAGTCCAAAAACAGAGTTGAGGTCAAGTTCAATGTCTACCGGTATCGTCAAGTGGTTCAACGAATCCAAGGGATTCGGATTCATCGCCCCTGAAGAAGGCGGCGCGGATGTGTTCGTGCACTATTCCGCCATCAATGCAGAGGGCTTCAAGACCCTGGCCGAGGGGCAGCGCGTCAGCTTCCAGGTGCAGCAGGGCCCGAAGGGCCTGCAGGCCGTGGACGTGGTCCCTCAGGGCTGAATCGGCCCGTCAGGTCCAGGCCATCAAAAACCCCGCCTTCAGGCGGGGTTTCTTTTTCCGGGGCGGGAAAAGTCGGCGCGTTCAGTGCCCGTGGCCACCCGGGCCGTGAACGTGACCGTGGTCCAGTTCCTCGGCGGTGGCCTCACGCACGTCCCGTACGGTGACATCAAAATTGAGCGTTATACCCGCCAGCGGGTGATTGGCGTCTATGGTGACCGCGTCTCCGTCTAGGTTCGTGATCGTGACCACCTGGATGTTGGTGCCGTCGGCGTTGCCGGCGTGAAACTGCATGCCCACCTGAAGCTCGTCCACACCCTGGAACTGGCTGCGGTCCAGGGTCTGGGTCAGGTTGTCGTCACGTTCACCATAGGCCTTTTCCGGCGGCACGGTCACTTGCACGCTGTCGCCGGTCTGGTGCCCCTCCAGCGCCTGTTCCAGGCCCGGGATGATGTTGTTGGCGCCATGGAGATAGGCGAAGGTGCTCGTTTCATCGGAACGGGCGATGACCTCGCCCTGGTCATTGGTGAGCACGTAGTCGAGGCTCACGACCTTGTTCTTGCTGATCTGCATGGGGGGAGTGCTCCGCAGGGGCAATGAATGAGCGGGCAGTTTAACCCGCGTGGCACGATGCGTCACCCGGCCCCCTGCCCCTGGTCCAGCACCAGCCGGCCCTCCCGGACCCGGAGCCGGATGTCTCCGCCGAGCCAGGCGCGAATGGCGTCACCGGCCAGTCGGGCCCGCCAGCCGTGCAGCAGATCGGAATCCCGGTCCCCGCAGACCACCGCCTCCACGTCGCGCCGGGTGGCGATCGCGGCGGGGCTGATCTCGTTGCTTCGGGCCTGGTGGCGCAGGATGCCCATGGCCACATCCACCAGGGCCTCCTGCTCCGGCTCCAGCGTCCGGCGTTCAGGCAGTATGGGCCAGCCTTCCCGGGGCAGGGCGGCGCCTTCCCTGATCAGTGGCAGCAGGTCGTTGCCCAGGCGGCCGAGCGTGCGTTCGTCCAGCCCCCGCACCTTGCCCAGGGCGCGCATGTCACCCGGCTGGCGGCGCGCCAGTTCCAGCAGCACGTCATCCTGCAACACCCAGCGCCGGGGCAGGTCGCGGCTCATGGCCTGGCGTTCGCGCCAGGCCGCGAGATGCCGGAGCACCGCCAGTTGCTGTGGCTTGAGGTGCTGATAGCCCTTGACGCGCAGCCAGGCCGCGTCCGGGTCGGGCCGATAACGATCCGGTTCGCCGAGCGCCCGAAAGTCCTCCTCGAGCCAGGTGAGCCGCCCCAGGTCCCGGAGGGTGCGCACCATGATCGGGTAGGCCTCGGCCAGGTAGCGCACGTCGTCGGCGGCATAGGTCAGCTGCTCGGGCTCGAGCGGCCGCAGGGACCAGTCGGTGCGCGCATGTCCCTTTTCCAGGCTGCGGCCCAGCACCGCTTCCACCAGCCGGGCGTAGCCGATCTGGTCGCCGTAGCCCAGCAGACTCGCGGCCACCTGGGTATCGAATACCGGCACCGGCACCTGCCCGGTCTCCTGGAGCAGAATCTCGAGATCCTGGTGGGCGGCATGCACCACCTTGGTCACGGAGGGGTCGTGGAGCAGCTTCGCCAGGGGACCGAGATCCGGCAGGGCCATGGGGTCGATGCAGGCGAGGGCGGTGTCGGTGGCCAGTTGGATCAGGCAAAGCCGGGGGTAGTACGTCTTTTCGCGAATGAACTCGGTGTCCAGGGCGACCCACCCGGCATCGGCGATCTCGCGGCAGAAGGCCTCCAGGTCAGGAGCCGTGTCGATGAAGCGGATCTCACCGGTCACCGTCAGTGATCCCGGCGTCGGTTTTTCCGGAAGGCGTCCAGCTGGTCGGCGCTCGCCTCCCGCTGATAGCGGGATTTCCACTCGGAATAAGGCATGCCGTAGACGATCTCGCGGGCCGTTTCGTAGTCGACGCTCTCTCCGCGCTCCCCGGCGGCGGCACTGTACCACTTGGACAGGCAGTTGCGGCAGAAGCCGGCCAGGTTCATCAGATCGATGTTCTGGACATCCTTGCGGCTGTCCAGGTGCTCGAGCAGGCGGCGGAAGGCGGCCGCCTCGATCTCGGTACGGGTCTTGTCGTCCATAGGGCGACTCCTCGGGGGATTTGATGTTGTCGGGTGAACCCGGTCGGTCGGGTCGCGATGGTCACATTATACGCACGAGCCAATGCCTATACCCGGCCATCTTCTGCAACGAGTCCCTCCGCCGACCCGGCGGATTTCCGCCCGAACCCGGCGGGTGGCAGGTGTCACGCCTGCTTGCACCCGGTATGCCATCCAGGCCATCCTCCCGGCCACTTGCCACTTGCCACTTGCCACTTGCCACTTGCCACTTGCCACTTGCCACTTGCCACTTGCCACTAGCTCAAAGCCAGGCACCAGCGCCGCCGCACGTCCCGGAGCAGCACGAACAGCCAGGGCCAGAGGATCATGCTGCTCACCAGCGGCGCCCAGAACAGCCAGGTGCCCGGCGCCTGTCCGGTCATGCCATGGACCCACAGCACCGGCAGCAGGTAGACGGCCAGCAGGAGCCCCACGGTGATGGCCTGCTGCCACAGAGGGAATACCCGAACCCGCTGGTGCAGTCGCATGCTCAGGTAGGCGATGATGGCGAAGCCCAGCGCGTGCTGACCCAGTACCGCTCCCTTGGCCACGTCAAGCAGCAGGCCCAGCCCCCAGCCCACACCCACGCCGAAGTGTCTGGGCAGGGCCATGCTCCAGTAGATCAGGGTCATGGCAAGCCACTCCGGACGCCAGGGGCCGGCCCAGTCGGGCAGCGGCACCACCGTCAGGGCGAGCGCGATGATGAAGGTCAGCGGGATGATCCAGCGCCAGGCCAGGGAGTCACTCATGGCTGGATGTCTCCGGGCGCCGGCCCCTCATCGGGCAGGGGCAGCGCCTCGATCGTGTCCGGGTGGCGCGCCGGGGTCAGCAGCAGCACTTCCCGGGAACGGTCCAGCCTGGCGAGCGGCCGGGCCTCCACGTGGGCGAAGGCCTCCCCCGGGATGCGCTCCACGCGGGTGATCTCCGCCACCGGGTAGTCCGCCGGAAACCGTCCGCCCAGGCCCGAGGTGCTGATGATATCGCCGGGTTCCAGGTCCTCGGCGGGCGGGATATAGCGCAGTTCCAGCCGCTGGGGGTTGCCCGTGCCAACGGCCAGCGTGCGCAGTCCCGTGCGGTTGACCAGCACCGGGAGTGCATGGCCGGGATCCGAGATCAGCAGGACCACACTGTGCAGGGGGTGGCTCTCCAGGACCTGACCCACCACCCCCTGGGCGTTGATCAGGGGCTGGCCCGGGTAGGTGCCGTGCATGTGTCCCCGGTTGATGAGGATCTGCTGGCGGAAGGGGTCAAGGTCCACGGCCATGATCTCCGCGATCATCAGCGGGTCACGCAGCCGGGTGGATGTGTCCAGCAGCTGACGCAGGCGGGTGTTCTCCTCTTCCAGGGCCTCGAAGCGCAGCATCATGGCGCTGAGATGGAGTTTCTCGTCGCGCAGGCGCCTGTTCTCGGCCACCAGTTGCTGGTGGGTGTTGAATTGTTCGGTGAGCCAGGAAGCGGCCTGGACCGGCAGGTTCACGCCCACCTGCACCGGGTAGACCACCAGGGCCAGGGCGGAGCGCAGGGTCTCCGCGTGCTGGTGGCGGTGATCGGCCCACATGAGCCCGATGGAGAGCAGGGCCAGCAGCGCCAGCCGGGCTGCGGGGGACGGGCCCAGGTTGAACAGCGGCTTCTTGATAGTGCGCCCCCCGTAACGATGCC
>SKOF01000276.1 GCA_007120155.1 Thioalkalivibrio sp.
GGCCGCGCCGTCACCACTCGACGTCATCAGTACCCTCTTGAGGTGCGGCCACTGGCCCGCTTCGTGGAGGTGAAAATATCGGGCACCAAACGCCGGGCCGAGGTTCAGCGCCTGCGCGAGGCGCGGAGCGATCACGCGCCCGCCCTGGGTTGCGCCTTCCAGCACGTAAAGCACGCCGAGCAGCGCTTCGGGTGTCTGCAGTGCCGGCAGCCGGGGCAGTGGCGCGCTGACACCCGCCTGTTGCGCATCCAGGTCATCCAGATCCTGCTGCAGCACGAACAGACGCGGGCGATAGCGATAGGGCGTGGAGGTTTCCCCCTGGATGGTCAGCGCGTCGAGCGCCGCCGTGATGCCGGGCTCCATGTCCCGGTAAAAGGCCGCAAACGCGCCGAGTACCCGAACATAGTTGCGGCGGGACAGGTCCGCGCTCAGGAGCGGGCGCAGGAGCGGATGCCGTTCCAGTTCACGGTGCACCGGCCGTGTCGCCTGCCTCAGCCGCGCCAGCAGTCCGATGCCGTCGGGACCCTGCCCGGCCGGGATTCTTGCGATGTGGGCTGCAGGTCTGTTCATGGGCGAGGTCGGCCCTCAATGGCTGTACGGACGGATGCGTTGAGGCATCCTCCTCCCTGCGCGCCCCACTTGAGCAAGGATCGCATCATTGTGGCCTCGCGTCCCGACTGAAGCATAGATCCTTGCACGTGGAGCCCCATCGCTCATCGCCCGCCGGCACGGGGTACGGGCCTCCCGGGGGCGTGTCAGGTGTCAGGCCTCAGCCTGACCCGGGAAGCCGCTGATGATCAGGTGGCGGTCACTCACCGGACGCACGCCAAGACGCGCCAGCCCCGCGCGGGCCAGTTGATCGCGGACCTCATCGGGACGGAATGCGGCCAGCAGGGAATGGAAGAAGTCCCGCTGCAGCACGGCGGGTTCATCGGCGGCATGCGTCGCCACGAGGGCCTCGGCGACCTCGCGGCTGTCCGGTCGCATCAGATCCATCACGAACACGAAGCCGCCGGGCCCGGTGTGGCGGCCCACCGCATCCCAGAGCACGGCGGGGTCATGCAGATGGTGCAGCAGACTGTTGGAGATCACGCCCCGGTAGTGATCCCGGGGCGGGGGGTCGTCGGGCAGACAGGCCTGCACCAGGCGCACCCGGGATTCAAGGCCGCTGCCGGCCAACAGGCGCGCACCCTCGGCGAGCATGGCCGGCGCGCCGTCGACGCCGTCCACCCGGGACTCCGGGAAGGCGCGGGCAAAGCGCATGGCGATGTCACCGGGGCCGCAGCCCAGGTCCAGCACCGGCCCGCTGACCTCCAGGTCGGGAAAGGTTTCCCGGAACAGTTCAATGAACCGCCCGTGGGGCGCCTCGAAGTCGGCCTCGGCATATGCCCGGGCCTGTTCCGGGTCGAGCATCAGTTCGGGTTCGGGGGTGCGGTCCACTGTCAGTTGTCAGTTGTCAGTTGTCAGTTGTCAGTTGTCAGTTGTCAGTTGTCAGTTGTCAGTTGTCAGTTGTCAGAAGCGTGACTCCGCCCCGGGGGGTGTCAAGGGGTTTTCTACAACTGTCAACGGACCACTGACAACTGACAACTGACTAGGGCAAGACCGTCTCCCGGGCCATCAGTTCGTCGATCGTCTCGCGGCGGGTGACCAGGTGCATGTCGGCTCCGTCCACCATCACCTCGGCGGCGCGCGGGCGGCTGTTGTAGTTGGAGCTCATGGTGTAGCCGTAAGCCCCGGCGGAGCGCACCGCCAGCAGGTCGCCCTCGGCCAGCACCAGTTCCCGGTCCTTGCCCAGAAAATCACCCGTCTCGCAGACCGGGCCCACCACGTCATAGGTGCGCGCACCGCCCTGTCGGGGTGACACGGGGATGATCTCCTGCCACGCACCGTAGAGCGCGGGGCGGATAAGATCGTTCATGGCCGCGTCCACCACGGCGAAGTCCTTGTGCTCGGTGTGCTTCAGATATTCCACCCGGGTGAGGAGCACCCCCGCATTGCCGGCAATGGCACGGCCCGGCTCCAGGAGCACCTCGTAACGGGTGTCGGCCAGGCCCTCGAAAAGGGCCCGGGCATAGGCATCGGGCAGCGGCGGTGTTTCGTCACGGTAGCGCACACCGAGGCCGCCGCCCAGGTCCAGATGGTCAAGGCCGATTCCCTCGGCCTCGAGCCCATGGGCCAGGTCGAGCACACGACTGAGCGCATCCATGAACGGGCTCAGTTCGACGAGCTGGGAGCCGATGTGGCAGTCCACGCCCACCACCCGCAGGTGCGGCAGTTCCGCGGCCTTGCGATACAAAGCCGGTGCCTCGCGGATGTCCACGCCGAACTTGTTCTCCTTGAGTCCCGTGGAAATGTACGGGTGGGTCCTTGCGTCCACGTCCGGGTTCACGCGCATGGACACGGGTGCCGGAATGCCCGCCTCGCCTGCCACGTCATTGAGCCGGAGCAGTTCCGCCTCGGACTCCACATTGAAGCAGCGGATGCCGGCCTCCAGCGCCCGGCGCATCTCGTCGGCGCGCTTGCCCACCCCGGAGAAGACCACCCGCGCAGGGTCGCCCCCGGCACGCAGCACGCGCTCCAGTTCCCCCGCGGAAACGATGTCGAAACCGGAACCGAGCCGGGCGAGCACGTTGAGCACAGCCAGGCTCGAGTTGGCCTTGACCGCATAGCAGATAAGGTGGGGATGGTCACCCAGTGCCGCATCGAATGCCCGCCAGTGACGCTCCAGGGTGGCGCGGGAGTATACGTAGCACGGTGTGCCGTGAGCGTCCGCGATGCGCGCCATGGGCACGTCTTCCGCGTGCAGCTCACCGTCTCGATACTTGAAATGATCCATGGCAATGCCTCAAACCGGGGCAGTGGAACGGCGGGGCCGGGCTACACCCGGCGCGGCAATGGCGGATTGAAGGCATCGCCCGGGAGATCTCCCGACGCGCCGTACCTTCGCTTCGCACCCGGAACCTGTTCTTTTGACTATCGGAGCCCGTCTTCGTTGCGGGTTTCCTCGGCAGGCTCCTCGGGCAGGTAGAGATCCCCCTTCTGTCCGCAACTGGCCAGCAGGGAGGCACTTCCGAGCGCCGCCACGAGGGCGATCATGACCCATTGGGACCAGCAGATGCGCATGGAGGCATGCTCTCGTCATATGTGAGGAGGAACATTATAGCCTGTGTCACATCCTGCCCGCAGGGCCGTCCATGACGCGGCGCGTGGGGCCATGCGAGAATGGCCCGCATGGGCTATCGGGCCCTGCGTCCGCCTGAAACGGTCATTATCGTGCGCCTTCGAACCAATATCTCCCTGTGGGTCTCCCTGGCGACCGTGCTGCCGCTCACGGTGCTGGTGCTCGTGGTCACGGCCTACAGCGAGGGCCAGTACAGCCGCGACCGGGACCGGGAGATCGGTGCAAGCCTCAATACCCTGGTGGCGGAGCTGGACCGGCGGCTGCATTTCGAGCGCGAGGTGATCAGCGCCCTGGCGCATTCCGCGCCCATGCAGGGCTTTCAGTCGGTGCTGGAACAGGCCCGGGACGGGCGCAAGCATCCACAGTTCAACCTGCGCGCAGCGCAGCTGGGCATCTTTCTGGAGGAATTCACGGCCCTGATCCCGGACGTGGGGACCATCCGGGTACTGGATGTGCGGGGCAATACGCTGTTGATGATCCGCGATCGGCAGGTCATGCCCACCCATTACCAGGGCATGGATCCCTACCCCTACGCGGAGGAGGAGCTGGATGACCCGGTCTTCCTGCAGCGACTCCAGGCCAGCCCCCGGGGCGAGGTCAGCTACCAGTTGCTGCCCCAGTCGCGCAGTGACTACGTGTTCGGCGCCATCCCGCCCATGTATGACGCGGTGGTGCCCATCGAGCAGGAACAGAATGGCGTGGTGGGGTACCTGCTCGCCAATTCCACCGGGCTGCAGATCGAGCGCATGCTGGAACTGGCACCGCGTCTCAGCGAGGGCCGCCTGACGGTGGCGGAGCTCAATCCGGACCAGCCGGACCGGGATGGCCTGGTGCTGTTCGACGAGGCCTCGGGCCTGCTGTTCACCCACGGCAAACGCCCGGACCTGCGCCTTGAGACCCTGTTCGGCGAGCACGCAGCCGGTGCCATGGCCACCCGGCCCTTCGGAACCACGGACCTGGCCGCCAGGCCGTCCCGCGTGTATCACGCCGAGTACGCCCCCTATCCCAACCAGCTGGTAAGCTGGGTGGTGATCTCGGAGGTGCGCCACGATGCGGTCACCGCACCTTTCAAGCGCATCCGGCAGGGGATCCTGCTGCTGGCGGGACTGGCGCTCCTGTTCAGCCTACTGCTGGCCCAGGTGAGCGCCCGGCGCATCGCCCGGCCCATCAGCCGGCTGGCCCACAACCTCAAGGCCTACGCCCGCGGCGAACCCCTGGAGCAGACCGAACCCCACGGCACGCGGGAGA
>SKOF01000056.1 GCA_007120155.1 Thioalkalivibrio sp.
ATGCTGACCGGCCTGCCCAATCGGCGTCACGCAATGCGCCAGCTGGACACTGAGTGGGCCAGGAGCGACACTCCGCTCGGCTGCATGATGATCGACGGCGATGGCTTCAAGACGATCAACGACGAACACGGACACGACGCCGGTGACGCAGTGCTCAAGGCACTCGGTCAACGGCTGCGCAATACCGTACGTACGGATGACCTCGCATGCCGTCTCGGAGGCGACGAGTTCTTCGTCGTCTGTCCGGCGACGGATCTCGAGGGTACGCTTCAGCTCGCCGAGAAGATTCGTGCAGCGATCGCCGAACTCCGCGTACCCACAGGCGGGGACACCTGGTGCGGCAGTGTCAGTATCGGTATTGCTGCCCGCACGGCGGAGATGCAGGGATGTGATGACCTGATCAAGGCGGCTGACGAAGGCGTCTATCTTGCCAAGAAACGCGGGCGAAACCGCGTCGCGTGCGCACAACGCTGACATCGCCAGGCAAGCGCGACGGTTGATACGGCCCAGGTGGTTTCAGTTCGACGTGTCCCCGCGCCGCGCCCGCTCCGGGAATCGTCGCAACAGCCCCCTGTTGCACGTGCACCGAGCCTTCCATGGCGAGAAATAAGTAGAGGAACTTAGCTCAAGATATTGATTTTATTGGTGCCGGGAGCGAGAATCGAACTCGCACTCTGTTGCCAGAACCGGATTTTGAGTCCGGCGCGTCTACCAGTTCCGCCACCCCGGCCGGGGACGGATAGTCTAAAGCAATCCCGCCCGGAGTAAAGCGGCCACCGCTCCCGTGCCGGGGCGGATCCAGGGGTCCGCATTCCCTCCGGAATCTGACCGGGATCAGGTGAACCAGACAAAGCCCTTCGCCCCTGCGCAGTGTCCCTTACACTGACTGCCTGTGCGCTGCCATTCTTCCGGCAGGACCACGATCCCCATCGAATCAGGAGCCCCGCATGAGCCTGCAACGCCCCACCCTCACGATCCGATCCCTGTGTCTGGTGCTGGCCCTGATGACCGGCCCTGCCCTCGCCGCCGGATCCGCCGGCACGGGCGGCTATGTGTCGCTCGAGGGGGTGGAACAGTTCCGGGGCGTGGTGGATCTGAGCCACGGGGAACCCGCCACGGTGCTGCGCTACCTGCAACTGGTGGCGCAGATGGACGAGGATCTGAAAGAGATGGGTCTGGATCGGCGCATCGTGGTGGCCATGCGCGGCGGCTCGGTACGCTACCTGCGCAGCGACCGCAGCCCCATCCCCCATGCGGACCAGATCGTCGCCGAGGAGATCGCGGATGCGGTGGCCGCCCTGGACGCACGGCATATCCGCATCGAGGCCTGCAAGGTGGCCATGGATCGATTCGAGGTGCCGGCTGACGGCGTGCTGGACGCGGTGAATGTGGTGGACAATACCTTCATCACCCTGATCGGCTTCCAGCAGCAGGGCTACGGACTGGTGGCGATACCCTAGTCAAGTCGGAAGGGTGAATTGGGAAGGGAGAAGTAGAGGTCTTTCCCTTCCCACTTCCCAATTCACCCTTCGTAATTTGCTTGGGGTGTCCTGCCGTACATGGCCGCCATTGCCCTCACCTTTTCGTCGAGTCCCTCCTCGAACTGATCCCAGGTGAAACGCCAGGTCCAGTTGCCCTCGGTGGTCCCGGGCACGTTCATGCGGTGGCGCGCATCAAGACCCAGGAGGTCCTGGAGGGGAACCACGGCCAGACGCGCCACGGACGCGAATGCACTGCGCACGAGCGGCCAGGGCATGGGCTCGGCGGGCTGGCCCAGGTAGTCCAGCACATGACTCCGCAGCCCCTCGTCACAGGACTGGAACCACCCCACGGTGGTGTCGTTGTCGTGGGTGCCCGTATAGACGACGCAGTTGGATTCGTGGGCATGGGGCAGATAGGGATTGTCCGCCCCGCCCTCAAAAGCAAACTGCAGAATCTTCATGCCGGGCAGACCGAATCCGTCGCGCAACGCCTCCACCTCCGGGGTGATCACGCCCAGGTCCTCAGCCACCAGGGGCAGACGGCCGAAGCGCTGCTTCAGGGTCCGGAACAACGCCTCGCCCGGGGCCTCGACCCATTGCCCGTTCATGGCCGTGGGCTCATCGGTCGGGATCGCCCAGTAGGCTTCGAATCCGCGGAAATGATCGATGCGCATCAGGTCCACCAGTTCCAGCTGCGAGGCGATACGCTCGATCCACCACTGAAAGCCTTCCGCCTGCATCCGGGACCAGTCGTAATGGGGATTGCCCCAGCGCTGACCGGTGGCCGAGAAATAGTCCGGGGGCACGCCGGCCACGCTTCGGGGCTGGCCGGCATCATCGAGGTCGAACAGACGGCGGTGGGCCCAGACATCGGCGCTGTCGTGTGCCACGAAGATGGGCATGTCGCCGAACAGCAGGATCCCCCGTGCGTTGGCTGCCTCTTTGAGCAGACCCCACTGGCGATAGAACACGTACTGGTCGAAGCGATACTGGTCGAGCACTTCATCGAGCCGCTTGCGCACCTTTTGCAGCGCCCCCGTGTGCCGGTCGCGAAGCGCGGCGTCCCACTGCCACCATGGACGTCCGCCGTGCTCCTGCTTCAGGGCCAGATAGAGGGCGTAGTCCTCCAGCCAGTGGGCGTGCTGTTGAACGAAGTGCTGGAAACCTTCACGCTCCGAATCCTCCGCCACCGCAAGAAACCCCTGGCGGGCCAGGCGTAGCTGTTCGCAATGGAACGGGTTGCGCCGGCCGATGTCTTCGTCCGTGGCGTCCAGCCAGCCCCACTCCGCCAGGGATCGCTGACAGATCAGATCGATATTTCCCGCATTGACGGACATGCACTGGTACGGTGAGCCGTCATCGTGCGGCTGCGACAGGGGCAGCATCTGCCAGACGGTCAGGCCCGCGGCCTGAAGAAACTCCACGAAGCGCAGGGCGTCGAGGCCCAGGGTGCCCACGGGTCCCGGCCCCGGCAGCGACGTGGGATGCAGCAGGACACCGGCACGGCGCTGGTCCAGGGGGGATGGGGTTTCATGGGTTCTGGGCACGCATCCTCCCGGATATCGTTGTCGCGGGCCTGGGGATCGGCATATCCGCGTCTCCGTCGCTTCAGTTGTGACCGGCGGTGCCGCGCCGCATGGTGCCGCCTGCCGCCGGATGCCCGCCGCCATGGGTGAACACCCGGGTCAGGCTCTCGGGCACGGGTTCGTCGATCAGGTGATAGAGCACGGACAGATGATGTCGGTACAGGCGCTCGAACTCGCTCACCACCGAGGCCGGATTGTAGTCGCCGAACCACCAGCACCAGTCCGAACCCTCGCAGATGGCCAGTTGTTCCAGGGCCTGTTCCAGGCGATCGCCGCCCAGGCGCCCTTCGCGGATCGCCGCGTCCAGCCGCTGCTTGGCCTCGACGAGCATCTCCCATCCCCGGTTCTTTTCCGCATCGCCGATCCAGGTGGAGAAACTGCCATGGACCCAGCTTCCCGCCACGACCCGGGACAGGCTCGTGGTGCCCGGCAGGTCCCCCAGGCAATCCGAGAACGTGGTCATCTGCAATCCGGGATGCGCCGAGAGCCGGGCATAGAGGGTCTGGAGAAAGTGGTAACCATTGGCCGGGTAGTATTCCCAGGCATTCTCGCCATCCAGGATCACGGACACCACCGTATCCGCATCAACGCCCTGCGCCGCGATGTTCTCCAGATGATGAATGAACTCGCCCACCGCGTCATCCGCATGCCAGTCCGCATACCTGAACCCGATGGCGTCGGACAGGCCGTCGTCACGGAAGAAGCAGACAGTGTCGGCGCCCTCCAGCACGTAGGGCCGGTGCAGCCAGCCGCGGTCCTCGCCATCCTCGAGCATGCCCGCCTCACGCAGGCTGTTGGCGAGCACGTTCTCCCCGCTCGCGGTCCAGCGAATGCCATACTCCGCAAGCAGCCGCACCGTGGCCGTACTCACACCCCCTTCGGACGGCCAGCAACCGTCAGGGCGCCTGCCGAAGTGACGTTCGAAGACCTCGAGCCCCCGCTCCAGGTGCCAGCGCACCCGTTCCTCGCCGCCCGGGTACGTCCGGCACCGGGGCAGCGGCGCGTCCGGCACGGACTCGCGCGCCGCGCGCAGGTCCAGCAGCAGCGGCACGATGGGGTGGGCATAGGGGCTGAAGGACAGCTCCACCCGCCCCTGTTCGGCCAGCTGGCGATAACGCGACAACACCTCAGCGAGGATCTCCCCGATAACCTCCAGCAGACAGCGGCGGTCCTGGCGACTGAAGTGCTGGCCCTTGTCCATGAGCGACTGGACCCGGGCATCCTCGCGCCGCACCGTCTCGCCCAGCCACGCCAGGTGATACCACGTCACCAGATCGGCGAAGAAACCCTCGGACTGATACAAAAACCCCGCCGGCTGATCGCACACCCATTGGGCAATCTGCACCACAACGTGAAAA
>SKOF01000381.1 GCA_007120155.1 Thioalkalivibrio sp.
AGCGCCACGTTGTAATACTGGCTGAGGGCCACGTGTGCGTCGCCGTGATGGCGCAGCGAGTGCAGCAGCATCTGGTCCCGGGGATGGATGTGCGCGTCCAGCCTCGCCGGATCGCCGTGGGCCTCCGGGTCGGGCAGGTGCCGCCACAGCGCCTCCCGGAAGGGCCGGCTCTCGCAAATCCCGTTTGCCTGTTGGAGCAGGTCCTGTTCCGTTGATGTCATGGGGCTGGTGTCCGCGCTGATGCCGCGATGAGTGGCATAGGGTACACGCTGGGGCGTGCCTGACCAACGGGAGGGCGCCGGGCGTCCATCCGGTCGGCAACTGGTTTGGCCCGTTGTTTCGTTGCAGGGTGACCCCGACGCCACTTGCCCTTGCCCGCGTTGTGAACCGCTGTGTAGGCACGCGCGCGCGCGTAGGAGCCCGGTCCTCCGGGCGATGGGGGTTTGGTTTGGGCAAGGATCGCCCACGGGAGTGGGCTCCTACAGGGCGGATCAAGACCCGCGCTTGTAGGAGCCCGGTCCTCCGGGCGATGGGGGTTTGGCCTGGGCAAGGATCGCCCACGGGAGTGGGCTCCTACAGGGGGGCGGTTATCGCGCGGGTGTCCATGGATGCTCTGCCGGGGCGCGGGGAAAGGTACACTAGGGGCCCGTCGGGCCCGTTACGATTGCCGTGTCCGACAGCGCCCAGGTCGATGAAAAAGGTCTCCAGCCCGGCATGCAAACTCCCCTTTGCTCCGTGATCGTGGTCAGTTACAACAGCGGTCCCGCGCTGGTGGCGTGTGTGCGCTCGGTGCTGGCTTCCACGGTGCCGGTGCAGGTGCTGGTCTCGGACAACGGCTCCGCGGACGGCAGTCTGGGGGCTCTGGCCGCGGCGGTGGAGGGCGATTCCCGGGTGACGCTGGTGGAGAACGGCGAGAATCTCGGTTTTGCCGCCGCCTGCAACCGGGTCCTGCCCCGGGCGGACGCCCCGTGGCTGCTGTTTCTCAATCCGGACTGCGTGCTGCAGCCGGACACGCTGGCCCGCATGCTGTCCGTGCTGGAAGGCATGGATGACGTGGGCATGGCCGGCTGCCTGCTGCGCAACGATGACGGCAGTGAACAGGCCGGATGCCGCCGCCGCGAACCCACGCCCGGCCGGAGTCTGCTGCGCGTGCTGCACCTGGGCGGGCTCTCGCGCCGGTTCTCGATGCCGGGGGATTTCAACATGCATCGCGAACCGCTGCCGTCGGCACCGGTGGACGTGGACGCCATCTCCGGGGCCTTCATGCTGGTGCGCCGCACGGCACTGGAAGCGGTGGGCCCCATGGACGAGGGCTACTTCCTGCACTGCGAGGATCTGGACTGGTGCCGGCGTTTCCGTGACGCGGGGTACCGGGTGCTTTTTGTGCCCGGGGTGGAGGTGCTGCATCACAAGGGTCTGAGCAGCGGCGCGCGGCCGGTGCGGGTGGAATGGCACAAGCACCGGGGCATGATGCGCTACTACCGAAAGTTCTTCGCCGGACGTTATCCGCGTCCGCTCCTGTGGTTGGTGGCCGGCATGATCTGGTGCCGTTTCGGTGTCCTTGCCCTGTATCACACGGCCCGGCGGGCGCTGCCGTGACCCGGGCGCTGGTGACCGGCGCGGCGGGCATCGTGGGGCACTACCTGGTGCGCCGCCTGCGCGAGGCGGGTCTCGAGGTACACTGCGTCAGCCGCGTTGCCCGTGACGGCGGGGACGTCGTCTGGCACGCGGCGGATCTGGGGGAGGTCGGCTGGCACGAGGGCTTGCCGCCCATGGATCTGGTGCTGCACCTGGCCCCGCTCTGGCTGTTGCCGCCCGCCCTGGACGGCATCCGCGCCCTGGGGGCCGGGCGTCTGATCGCGTTCGGCTCCACGAGCCTGCATACCAAGATGGATTCGCCCAGCGCGGTCGAGCGTCGGCTGGCCGCGCGGCTGGCCGAGGCGGAGGCGGCCCTGGCGCTCGACGCAGGGCGCATGGAATGGACCGTCTTCCGCCCCACCATGATCTGGGGCGGCGGGCTGGACCGGAACATATCCACCATCGCCCGGTTCATCGAACGCTTCGGGTTCTTCCCCATGGCCGGGTGGGCACCGGGCCTGCGTCAGCCGGTGCACGCGGATGATCTGGCGCAGGCGTGCATGGCGGCGCTGGACAGGCCGGCGTCTCATGGGTGTCGCCTGGACCTGGGCGGCGGGGAAGTGCTGAGCTACCGTGACATGGTGACGCGCATCTTCGAGACCCTGGGCCGGCCGCCGCGCCTGGTGCGCCTGCCCCCGAAACTGTTCCGTACCCTGGTGTCCCTGGCCGGCCGCCGGACCCGGCTGGACCCGGCCATGGTGGATCGCATGGCCCGGGACATGGTCTTCGATCCGGAACCGGCGCGCCGGATCATCGGGTATGCACCCCGGCCGTTTCATCCCTCCCGCGACGACCTGGGGGTGGGTGCGTGATCCTGCTGGCGTGGCTGACCGGTTTCGTGCTGGCGTGGGTGCTGAGCGCGTATCTGGCGAGACCGGATGCGCGGCTGCGCTGGATGGATCATCCGAACGCGCGGTCCCTGCATGAGCGCCCCGTGCCGCGAACCGGAGGCTTGGCGATTCTGGCCGGTATCCTTGTCGGTGGACTCGCGGCGGTGTTGCTCCTGGGACCTCCTGCCCTGTCGCCATGGGTGGGGGTTGCCCTGTTGCTGGTGATCGGGGCCGCGCTTTGGGATGACGTTCGGGGCCTGGGGGTGGTGCCGAGGTTGTCGGTCCAGTTCCTGGCTGCCGGCCTGGCGGCGGGGACCGGTCTGCTGCCCGGGATCGTGTCGCTGCCCGGATTCGACTGGGGGTGGCCGGGCTGGGCGGCCCCGGTGCTCGGCGTGCTTTTTCTGGTGTGGATGACCAATCTCTACAACTTCATGGACGGCATGGACGGTTTTGCCGGGGGGATGACCGTCATCGGTTTCGGCTTCATGGCCTGGCTGGGGTGGCGGGCCGGGACCCCGCTGTTCTCCGGGCTCGCCCTGTGCGTGGCGCTGTCCGCAGCGGGATTCCTGCGCTGGAATCTTCCGCCGGCACGGATCTTCATGGGCGATACCGGCGCCTCGGCCCTGGGGTTCCTGGCGGCCGTGTTCATCCTTTGGGCGGAGCGCGACGGCGTGTTCCCGCTGTGGGCCGGGTTGCTGATCTTTTCCCCGTTCATCGTGGATGCCACGGTGACCGTGCTGCGCCGGGCGCTTGCGGGCGAGGCGGTGTGGCGCGCGCATCGCAGCCACCATTATCAGCGCCTGGTGGTCCTGGGCTGGGGACATGGCAGAACCACGCTTGCCGGGTACGTGCTGATGCTGTTGGCGGGCGGTTCGGCGCTGGTGATGATCGAGGCGCAAAGCACGCCGCTTCAAGTGACGGGTTTCACTATATGGCTGTTTGTTTATGCAATAATAGCCGCTTTGATTCGACGACTTGAGTTGCGTCAGTAAGGAGATTGCCTTGCCCATGCACCTGCTGCGGCTCCTGCTCAACCGGTGGGCCGCGTTCTTTCACGATCTCCTGTGGGTGCCCGCCGCGCTGGCGCTGGCGTTCATGTTGCGGCTGGAAGGGCAGTTTTTCGGATCGGAACCCCTCTCCGCATTCCTCCTGATGGTGGCGGTCTGCCTGCCCGTGCAGGCGGCGGCCTATCTGTATTTCGGCCTGTATCGGGGCATCTGGCGGTTCGCCTCGATGCCCGACCTGATGCGTATCCTGCGCGCCGTGTGGGTGGGCGCCGGGTTTACCACCCTGCTGCTTTTCCTTGTGGGACGCGTCGGGGACGTGCCGCTGCCCGTGCTCGTCGCCTATCCGGTGCTGCTGACCATGGGCCTCACCGCGCCACGGCTCTTCTACCGCTGGTTCAAGGACCACATCATGCCCCTGGGCAATCGCCGCCGCGCCCTGATCATCGGTGCCGGCCGTGCCGGCGAGATCCTGGTGCGGGATCTGCTCCAGTCCCATGAATACCTGCCGATCGGTTTCCTGGATGATGACCCCGGGAAACTGGGCCGCGACATGCATGGGGTGCCGGTGCTCGGCGGCGTGGACGAGCTGGACAGGCTCCTGCGAGGGCTCGAGGTGGACATCGTGCTGATCGCCATGACGCGGGCCGGGCCGGAACTCATGCGCCGGGTGGTGGATACCGCCGCGCACCATTCGGTGCCGTGCGTGACCCTGCCGTCCCTGAGTGAGCTGGCGGACGGCCAGGCCAGCGCGCTGCGCCTGCGCGAAGTGAAGCTGGAGGACCTTCTGGGCCGCGACGTGATCCGGCTGGATGACGCAGGCCTGCGCGCCTTCCTGGAGAACAAGCGCGTGCTGGTCACCGGGGCGGGCGGTTCCATCGGGTCCGAACTGTGCCGCCAGGTGGGCCGCTATCATCCCGCGTGCATCCAGATGCTGGA